>NZ_JBHWZY010000005.1:0-25198 GCF_042727815.1 Nocardia sp. NPDC060220 | reverse complement strand
GTATAAGAGACAGACATCGCGCAGGGTCTGCGGGTGGTCGACGCCTATGCCGCCGAGCACCTCGAGATCCAGACCGTGGACGCCGCCGCTGTCGCCGCGCGGGTGCGCAGTGCCGGTGCGATCTTCGTCGGCCCGTGGGCGCCCGTCAGCCTGGGTGACTACTGCGCGGGTTCGAACCACGTGCTGCCGACCGCGGGGTGTGCGCGGCACTCCTCGGGACTGAGCGTGCAGACGTTCCTGCGTGGCATCCACATCGTGGAGTACACCGAGGCGGCGCTGAAGGATGTCGCCGGACACGTTGTCGCCCTGGCGAACGCGGAGGATCTGCCCGCGCACGGTCAGGCCGTGCAGGCGCGGTTCGAGGCGCTGTCATGAGTACTCCCACCGTGCCCGGCGCTTCGGCGACCCTGGACCAGCTACCGCTGCGCGACAACCTGCGGGGCAAATCGCCTTATGGCGCACCGCAATTGACGGTGCCGGTGCAGCTCAATACCAACGAGAACCCGCACCCGCCCAGCAAGGCGCTGATCGACGATGTCGCCGAGTCGGTGCGCGCCGCCGCCGCCGATCTGCACCGGTACCCGGATCGCGACGCTGTCGCGCTGCGCCACGACCTGGCCGAGTATCTGACCCGTCAGACCGGTGTCGCCGTCGACACCGCGAATGTGTGGGCGGCCAACGGCTCCAACGAGATCCTGCAGCAGCTGTTGCAGGCGTTCGGCGGACCGGGCCGCAGCGCGCTGGGTTTCGTGCCCTCGTACTCGATGCACCCGATCATCTCGGAGGGCATCGACACCGAGTGGGTCGAGGCCAAGCGCAGTGGTGACTTCTCGCTCGACATCGACTACGCGGTGGCCCAGATCGCCGAACGCCGACCCGACGTGGTGTTCGTGACGAGCCCGAACAACCCGACCGGGCACAGCATCCCGATCGCCGAGCTCGAGCGGATTCTCGAGGTCGCGTCCGGCATCGTCGTGGTGGACGAGGCGTACGGCGAGTTCTCCGCGGCGCCCAGCGCGATCACCTTGATCGACCGGTTCCCGACCAAGCTCGTTGTCACCCGCACCATGAGCAAGGCATTCGCGTTCGCGGGTGGGCGCCTGGGCTACCTGGCCGCCTCGCCCGCGGTGATCGACGCGATTCTGCTGGTGCGCTTGCCGTACCACCTGTCGGTGGTCACCCAGGCCGCCGCGCGCGCGGCATTGCGTCACGCTGACGAAACCCTCGGCAGTGTGGCGGAATTGGCGGCTCAGCGTGATCGGGTCGCCGCCGCACTCGCCTCGCTCGGGTTCGACGTGATCCCCAGCGACGCCAACTTCGTGCTGTTCGGCCGGTTCACCGACGCCGGCGCCGCGTGGCAGCACTATCTCGACGCGGGTGTGCTGATCCGCGATGTCGGCATCCCCGGGTACCTGCGCGCCACCATCGGCCTCGCCGCCGAGAACGACGAATTCCTGCGCGTGAGCCGCGATATCGCGGGCACCGACCTTACTCACTGAATCCACCTGTGGAGGAACACAATCATGAGCAGAACAGCGCGGGTGGAACGCGTCACCAAAGAGTCCTCGATTCTGGTGGAGCTGAACCTCGACGGCACCGGGCAGACCGAGATCTCCACCGGAGTGCCGTTCTATGACCACATGCTGACCGCGCTTGGCGCGCACGCCGGGTTCGACCTGGTGGTACGGGCCGAGGGTGACATCGAGATCGAAGCGCACCACACGGTCGAGGACACCGCGATCGTGCTGGGACAGGCGCTCGGGCAGGCGCTGGGCGACAAGAAGGGGATCCGCCGCTTCGGCGACGCGTTCATCCCGATGGACGAGACCCTCGCGCACGCCGCCGTCGACGTGTCCGGCCGGCCGTACTGCGTGTTCACCGGCGAGCCCGAACACCTCGTGCACACCATCATCCCGAGCGCGGGCCCCGGCGCGTCGTACTCCACGGTGCTCAACAAGCACGTCTTCGAGTCGATCGCGCAGAACGCCCGCATCGCGCTGCACGTGCGGGTGCTCTACGGCCGCGACCAGCACCACATCACCGAGGCCGAGTTCAAGGCTGTCGCGCGGGCTCTGCGCGCCGCCGTGGAAATCGACCCCCGGGTCAGTGGTGTGCCGTCCACGAAGGGTGTGCTGTGAAATCCGTTGTGCTGCTGGACTACGGCTCCGGCAATCTGCACTCCGCCGAACGCGCGCTGGTGCGTGCCGGTGCGCAGGTGGAGGTCACGGCCGACCCCACCGCCGCCTTGGCGGCCGACGGGCTCGTCGTCCCCGGCGTCGGTGCGTACGCCGCCTGTATGGCCGGGCTGCTGTCGGTGCGCGGTGATCGCATGATCGGCCAGCGCCTCGCCGGTGGACGTCCCGTGCTCGGCATCTGCGTCGGCATGCAGATCATGTTCGACCGCGGCGTCGAGTTCGGTGTCGAGACCGAAGGCTGCGGCGAATGGCCCGGCACCGTCGCGGGACTGGACGCTCCCGTCCTTCCGCACATGGGCTGGAACACAGTCAAGGCACCCGCCGACAGCACGCTGTTCGCCGGTATGGACGCCGACACCCGCTTCTACTTCGTCCACTCCTACGCGGCGCAGCAGTGGGAACTCCCGGACAACGAGCACATCGCACCCGCGAAGCTCACCTGGGCCGAGCACGGCGTCCCCTTCCTGGCCGCCGTCGAGAACGGACCGCTCTCGGCCACCCAGTTCCACCCGGAGAAGTCCGGCGACGCGGGTGCGCAACTGCTGCGCAACTGGATCGGCTCGCTGTAGTCCGGCCACCTCGGCTGACTGTCGTGCGGCAACCGTGGCTAGGCGCGGTGGCGTTCTCGTTCGGTTCCGGCGGTCAGCGGCTCGTCTGACAGGAACGCGCGGACCGGTGCCGCGCAGCGGACCGCGTCGTCGAACCACGGGCCGTGACCGCCGGGGACGACGACGAGTCGGGCGCCGGGGATCTTCGTCAGCGATGGTCGAGCCTGGTCAGGGGAGCTGAAAACGTCGTGCTCGCCCCAGACGAACAGCAGCGGCGTGGTGATCCGAGCCAGTTCGTCATCGATCAGGACGTTGTCGGGGCGCGCGATACGTCCCCGCATCAGGCGACACAGCAGCGCGCGGTAGGACGCGGCCTGTCCGGGCAGTCGCAGCGGTAGCCGGTGCAGATCGAGCATGTCGTCGGACATGGCACGAGACGCTGTCGCCCCGAGCGCCTCGGTGAGGGCGAAGCGGGCGACGAACCGCGGGGACGGCAGTCGCATCAGCCTTTCATCGACAGGGCCGCGGAGCGGAGAGGTCAGTGACTCCATCTCGGCAATGCCGCGCATGTCGGGGAAGGCGGTGGCGGGGGTGGCGACAATCGCTGCTCGCGTGAGCCGTTTCGGCGCGTCCAGCGTGGCCCAGAGGGTGAACAAGCCGCCGAGCGAGCTGCCGACGAACGCGGCTCGATCCACGCCGAGCGCATCCAGTGTTCCGGTGAGCACACCCGTGGCCAGCTCGCGGACGGTACTTCCCTGCCAAGTGAAAGGGGGTGCGAGACTGTGACCCGGCAGGTCGACGAGGATATGCCGGAAGCC
The DNA here is from genome assembly GCF_042727815.1 of Nocardia sp. NPDC060220. NCBI lineage: Bacteria > Bacillati > Actinomycetota > Actinomycetes > Mycobacteriales > Nocardiaceae > Nocardia > Nocardia sp. NPDC060220. The sequence continues at coordinate 21,637 of NZ_JBHWZY010000005.1, read as the reverse complement.
GGGCAGGTGGGCGATCAGCGGTGCCATGCCCATGGCGGGTGCCGAGATGCCGTTGATGTGGACGACGGGTTCGCCGGATCCGGCGGTCAGGACGCGGACCTGTACCGCGGGATCGCGCAGCGTGAACAGGTGCTCGCTGATCGTGAGTCCGTAGGCGTCGGCGACGCGCTGTTCGGCGGCGCGGATCCGGCGTTGCAGACCTCGGGAATTGCTCATGCACTCACTGTGGGGTGCGCCGGGGTGCGCTGTCTTGAACGAATGTTCCGGCGGTCAGAGCGTCGTGAGCGCACCCGGTGTGACACCGGCGAAGGCCGACACGTCGCGATGTAGGTGTGATTGATCCGAATAACCGCATGCCACAGCGGCATTCGCGGGTGAATGGCCGGTCGTCAGCAGGTCGAACGCGTGCCGGAACCGGGTGAGCATCGCGGCGCGTTTCGGTGTCACGCCGACCTGGTCGGTGAACCTCGACCACAGCCGTTTGCGGCTCCAGCCGGTGAGTTCGGTCAGCTCCCGTACCCGCACGCCGCCGTTGCCGGCGACGATGCGGTCCCACGCTGCGGCGACCTCTGGGTCGGCCGTCCTGGTCGATTCACGCAGGGTGAGAAACCGGGACGTCAGCGCGAATCGTTCTGCCCACGTCGCTGTTTCGGCCAGCTGTTCGCGCAGCAGTGGCGCCGCTGGACCCCAGACCTCGTCGAGGCCGATCATCGCGCCGCTCAGGGCGGCCGGCGCGACCCCGAGCAGGCGGTAGGCGGCGATCGGCGACATTCGCACCTCGACACATTCGACACGCGCCGCGTGCACACGGCGAACCCCCGGGTCGAGCCCGGCGACCAGGCCGTCGAACGTGAACTGCTGGTCGGGGCCTTCGACACTGAGCCGACAGTCGCCGAACTGGATCACCACAGTGACTTCCGGTCGCGGAAAGATCCGCAGATCGCACCCCGCGGACACTCGATCGCGGAATCCTTCCATCACGACATCGGTGGCTGCCGCTCCGGTCGGGCGCGCCAACTCCCAGCCGTCGTCCAGCTCGTGTTCGGACATGATGGGCCGCACACATCGAGCGTACGGACGTCGTGACGATCGTGGGGCCTGTCGGTGATCAGGGGTTGTCGAAGTGGGCTCGGTCGGCGGCTTCGGTGCCTGCGGTCCAGCCTTCGGCGCTGCGGATGGTGATGGCTCGGGTACGGGCGGTGGGGAAGTAGGTGGCGAAGGCTTTGTCCACTCGTTGTCGGTGGGTGGCCAGGACGGGGAGTAGGTGGGTGGGGTCGGGGGAGTCGGCGATGGCTGCTCGGGCAGCCTCGGCGAGGCGTTCGCCGACTCGCGTGGCATAGGCGGTGAGGTAGGCCTTGCGGTAGTGGCGGGAGCGGGATTCCTCGGTGGTGGCGTTGTCGATCATGGTGCGGGTGGCTTGGACGAGCAGGGAGGTGGACAGGATCTCCACGGCGTCGAGGTCGGGGTCGTCGCCGACGATCGTGACGAAACCCCAGTCGGCGACGAAGATCGCGCGGCAGCGGTTGGCTCGGGTCACCATGTCGATGAGCAGGGCTTTGGCGTCGGTGTAGGGGGTTTCCAGCCAGATGCGGCGGGCGGCGGGCAGGTCGGGGTCGGTGCGCTGGGCGTCGAGCAGGGCGCGGTCGATCGCGTACTTGGTCATGAGTTCTTGCGCCTTGGCGGACAGCGTTTCCGCTTCCTCGGCGAAGGACGTCGATTCGGCCTTGGCGAGGAGACCACGGACTCGGCCGAGGGTCTTCTCGTCGACATGGTGGTGCGTGACGGTCTGCCTGCGGGTGCCGGGCAGTGCGACGATCTGCTCGAATTTCGGGAGTTGGACGAGCAGGGCCAGGGCGGTCAGGGCTGAGGTGAGGGCCTCTTCGCGGGTGAGAAGCGCGCGGTCGGCCCACTGATCGAGGTGGGGTTGCCCGGACGTCCACCAGACCGTGGCGCTCAGCTCGTCCAGTTGCGCCTGCCAGATCTCGTCGACGGACTCGGCGGGGAAATCGGACCGGTGCTCGGCCATCAGATCGGTCAGGTAGCTCACCGCGAACTCGTCCACCCGTCTGCGCGCTGCCTCATGAACATCGCGGGGCAACCAGCCGAACTCGAAGGCGCGGGCGATGATTCGCTCAGCGGCGAGCTGAACTCCGGCGCCCAGCCCGGCGCCCGCGACGTGTTCGGCGAATCGCCCGATCGCGTTCGTGTCGCCCTGGGCGGCGAGGAAGGCCACGGTCGCGATCGCGTCGGCCACCTGCGACCGGTCGCCCGACAACGCGGCATCGATCGGAAGTCCGGGAGCGGCTGCCGGTTTACGGCCTGTCCGGCGCCGACGATTCTGCTTGGCCAAGGGTTGCGCCGATCCTGTTCGTGGAGGTGCTACCCGTCACGGAGGGTAGGCAGTGTTCGCGGCGTCCATTGTCGCGCATCGCTCCCGTGCGGCCGCGTCGTCATCGAGCCCGCGTCGAATCGTCGAAGGCAGCTCGGTTGTTCCCTGCCGATCCTGGGTTCGTAATCGCTACTCGCCCAAGGGAACTGCTGAAAGAGGGTGTCGGAAGTCGGTCGGTGAGCTTAGGCTGGCGGGATGAGTTATCGGGGGATGGTTCTCGACGAACGAGCCGAACTGGTCGACCTGCTGCGGGGGTTGAGCGAGCAGGAATGGGAGACGCCGTCGCTGTGCGCGGGGTGGCGGGTTCGTGACGTCGTCGGGCACCTGTTGCAGGACACCCTGAGCCCGCTGGGCTACGCGGCCGTCGTGGTGAAGAGCCGTGGCTCGGTCAGCCGCACCAATAACGCGCTCGCGCAGTCGTTCGCGGAGCTGACGACCGCGCAGCTGGTGGACAAGCTCGAGACCGAGTCGGGTCGCCTGTCGAAGTACTCGCCCCGGTTGATGCTCTCCGACCTCGTCGTCCACCACCAGGACATCCGCCGTCCCCTCGGCCGCCCACGGACGATCCCCGCGGATCGTCTCATCGCGGTCCTGAACTACCCCGACCCCTTCGCCTTCCCGGCCAGGTACGCCAAGGGTCTGCGTTTCGTCGCCACCGACGTCGACTGGTCCTCCGGCGACGGTCCGGAAGTGCGCGGCCCCGGCGAGGCCATCGCCCTGGCCGTGGTCGGCCGCACGGCCGCGCTCGCCGACCTCACCGGCGGCGGACTCCCCGAACTCCGCCGCCGCCTCGGCTGACTACTTCAGCAGTGGGGAATCGAGTGCGCGCGCGAGCCGACGGCCCCCACCTCGGTCAGTTCGTCGGCGCAGGTCGGCCGGGTCAGCGCCGCAGTGTGGTCGCGGTATCCGTCCGCGACAGTTTGTCCGGATTGCGGACCGAGTAGAGGCCGGTGACGAGGCCGTCGTCGACGCGCACCGCGAAGACCGTGTCGATCACGCCGTCGAGTCGCAGGATCAGGGCCGGGTGGCCGTTGAGCTGTGCCGATTCGACAGTCATCGCCGCGCCGATCCTCGGCACACTGGCGGTGAGCAAGGCGGCGACCAGGTCGGCCCCGACGATGGGCGACAGCGCGGCCTGCTTGATTCCGCCGCCGTCGCCGAGGAACACGACATCCGGTGCGAGCAGGTCGAGCAGATTCTGGAGATCGCCGGTCTCGATCGCCCGCTGGAATGCCGCGAGCGCATCGCGGGATTCGCTCGCCGACACGATGCCGCGCGGTCGGCGGGCTGCGACGTGGGCGCGCGCCCGGTATGCCAGCTGGCGGACGGCGGCCGGGCTCTTGTCGACGGCCTCGGCGATCTCGTCGTAGTCCAGATCGAATACTTCGCGCAGCACGAACACCGCCCTTTCGATCGGCGTCAGCGTCTCCAGGACGAGCAGCATCGCCATCGAGACGCTCTCGGCCAACTCGACGTCCTCGGCGATGTCAGGCGTGGTCAGCAGCGGTTCGGGCAGCCAGGGGCCGACATAGGACTCCCGGCGCCGACCCAGCGTGCGCAACCGATCGAGTGACCGGCGGGTCGTGATCCTGACCAGATACGCGCGCCGGTCGCGCACCGCGTCGAGATCGACGCCCACCCACCGCAGCCAGGTCTCCTGGAGCACGTCCTCGGCGTCGGCGGCCGAGCCGAGCATCTCGTAGGCGACCGTGAACAGCAGATTGCGATGGGCGACGAACACCTCCGTCGCCGGGTCCTTCGCTGTGCCCTCGGGCTGCGGCGCCATGGGTCACTCCCTTTCCACTCGGATGTGTCGCCCATCAGACGCCGGCCGACGCCGTCGCGTAACACCGATACGCAGTGGCGTGGATCACGTCGACGAGCTGTTACGGGGGTCCGGTCGCCGCCGTCTCATGGTCGTTCGATTCAGCACCAGCAGTGAGGAACACGTCATGGAACCCCGATTCAACCTTTTCGGCACCGAGGTCGGCGCCACGTTCGGCAAGCGGTTCGGCAACGCCAGCCTGGCACTGATCCGGTCGACCCTGCCGAAAGCCACCCAGGACCTGGTGATGCTGCGCGTCAGCCAGATCAACGGCTGCGGCTATTGCACCGACGCGCACAGCAAGGATCTCGCCCACTCCGGGCAGTCCGCGACGCGGATCAATCTCGTTGCCGCCTGGCGTGAGTCGACGGTGTTCACCGACGCGGAACGGGCGGCGCTGGCGCTGGCCGAGGAAGGTACCCGCGTCGCCGACGCCGCGCAGGGGGTGTCCGACGAGACCTGGGCCCAGGTGCGCGAGCACTACGACGACGAGCAGCTCGCCGCCTTGGTCGCCGTGGTGGCCCAGATCAACGCCGCCAACCGGCTCGGTGTCATCCTGCGCCAGCAGGGCGGTGCCTACGAGCCCGGCGCGTTCGACGCCGCGGCAGGCTGAGCGAATCGTGGCAGGCCCGGGTCCCCGGATCCGGGCCGACCCGCTCGACGCGCCGAGCGGTTGTGCGCGGGGTTCGCGTGACACGGGCCTCACCGTCGCGGACCGTTGCGGGAGCGGCGGCACAGACCTACTAGTCTGAATGCGTGAGTCTTGTGCTGTTGCCCGCTGTCGATGTCGCCAATGGTGAGGCCGTGCGCCTTGTGCAAGGGGAGGCCGGTAGCGAAACGAGCTATGGGTCGCCTCGGGACGCGGCGTTGGCGTGGCAGCAAGCGGGGGCCGAGTGGGTGCATCTGGTCGATCTCGACGCGGCCTTCGGCAAGGGGAGCAATCGCGAACTGATCGCTCAGGTCGTCGGTGAACTCGACGTGAAGGTCGAGCTGTCCGGTGGTATCCGCGACGACGATTCGCTGAAGGCGGCGCTGGCGACCGGGTGCGCGCGGGTGAACATCGGCACCGCGGCGATCGAGAATCCACAGTGGTGCGCGCGAGTGCTCGGCGAGTACGGCGACCGGATCGCGGTGGGACTCGACGTCAAGCAGATCGACGGCCAGTGGCGGTTGCGCGGTCGCGGCTGGGTGACCGACGGCGGCGACCTGTGGGAGGTGCTCGAACGCCTCGAGCGTGACGGGTGCGCGCGCTATGTGGTCACCGACGTCTCCAAGGACGGCACGCTCACCGGCCCCAACCTCGAGCTGCTGAGCGAGGTCGCCAACGCCGCCGAGGCACCGGTGGTCGCCTCCGGCGGCATCTCGGTGCTCGACGACCTCGTCGCCATCGCCGGCCTGGCCGACGACGGTGTGGAGGGCGCGATCATCGGCAAGGCGTTGTACGCGGGCCGCTTCACGCTGCCCGAAGCTCTGGCCGCGGTGCGCTGACACCGCCGATGACCGCCGCGCCGAGCACCGCCGAACTGACCGACCTGCTGACCGTCGCCACCCAGATCCTGGACGGCGTGGTCCCGCGTTTCGTCGAAGGACTCGGCGCGCCGAGCGCGGTGACCAAGGGCCGCAACGACTTCGCCACCGAACTCGATCTCGAGCTGGAACGCACCATCTCCGCCGAACTCCAGCAGCGGACCGGCATCGCGGTGCACGGCGAGGAATTCGGCGGACCGGCGCTCACCTCGGGCACGGCCTGGGTGCTCGATCCGATCGACGGCACCTTCAACTACTCCTCGGGCCACCCGATGTCGGGCACCCTGCTGGCTCTGGTGCACGAAGGCGAGCCGGTGATCGGCCTGACCTGGCTGCCCATGCTGGGTCGCCGCTACGCCGCGGTGACCGGTGGACCGTTGTACCTCGACGATGTGGCATTGCCACCGCTGGAACCGGGCAAACTCGCCAACTCCATGATCGGATTCGGCGCCTTCAACCTCGACTCGGCCGGTCGCATCCCCGGCCAGTTCCGGTTCGACCTGCTCGGTGCGCTGAGCCGGTTGTCCTCGCGGGTGCGGATGCACGGCGCCACCGGCATCGACCTGGCGTTCACCGCCTCGGGGGTGCTCGGCGGCGCGGTCGTGTTCGGGCACCATCCGTGGGACAACGCGGCCGGGGTCGCGCTGGTGCGCGCCGCGGGTGGCGTGGTCACCGACCTCGCGGGCGCGCCGTGGACGATCACGTCCGGTTCGGTGCTGGCCGCCGCGCCGGGCGTGCACGAAGAACTGCTGGAAATGATTTGCACCGTCAGCGAAGAAGAACGAGGGTGAACCCCATGACACCGCGTACCGACGAACGACCCGGCACCACCGCGCCGAGCACCTTGGCGGTCCGCGTGATCCCGTGTCTGGATGTCGACGCGGGTCGCGTGGTCAAGGGCGTCAACTTCCAGAACCTGCGCGACGCGGGCGATCCGGTGGAACTGGCCGCGACCTACGACGCTCAGGGCGCCGACGAACTGACCTTCCTCGACGTCACCGCCTCCACCGGTGACCGCGGCACCATGCTCGACGTGGTGACCCGCACCGCCGAACAGATCTTCATCCCGCTCACCGTCGGCGGTGGGGTACGCACGGTCGAGGATGTCGACCGGCTGCTGCGCGCCGGCGCGGACAAGGTATCGGTGAACACCGCCGCCATCGCACGCCCCGAGGTGCTGTTCGAGATGTCGCAACGCTTCGGCGCCCAGTGCATCGTGCTCTCGGTCGACGCGCGCACCGTGCCCGACGGTCAGCCCGACACCCCGTCCGGCTGGGAGATCACCACCCACGGCGGCAAGCGTGGCACCGGCATCGACGCTGTCGAATGGGCCGTCCGCGGCGCCGAACTCGGTGTGGGCGAGATCCTGCTGAACTCGATGGACGCCGACGGCACCAAGGCCGGTTTCGACCTGCCGATGATCACCGCCGTGCGCGCCGCGGTGCGCGTTCCGGTGATCGCCAGCGGCGGCGCGGGCGCGGTCGACCACTTCCCACCCGCTGTCCACGCCGGCGCCGACGCGGTCCTCGCCGCGAGCGTCTTCCACTTCGGCGACCTCACCATCGGTCAGGTGAAGAACGCGATGCGCGCGGACGGCATCACCGTCCGCTGACACCGGTTGCGGTGGCCAGCCGAATTCACCTGGCGCCGAACGAATTCGGCGTCACAGCACGATGATCCGACGGAACGCATCGACCGAGCGTCAACGGTGAGCTGGTCGCAGGCAATGGAATCATCGTGCGTGGATCGCGATGATCTCCGTTGCCGCCGACGTTGGTGCGGGGATGAGCATCGGAATCGCGTTGTCCCCGTTCGTCCTCGACAACTCCGCCAACGCCGTGGACACGGCCGTCGATCTGGGCGGAGTCGCCGCCGAGGTCGGGCTGAGTTCGGTGTGGTTGGGACAGGCCTTCAGTAGTGACGCGATCGTGTTGGCGGCGTTGATCGGTCGGGCGGTGCCCGGGATCGAAGTGGGGACGTCGGTCGTTCCGGTGCCGGGCAGGCATCCGCTGCTGGTGGCCGGTCAGGCGCAGACCGCGCAGGCGGCGACCGGTGGACGGTTCGTGCTGGGGTTGGGGCTCGGCGCTCGGTCGCTGTCCGAACGCGCGTTCGGTGGGCCGTTCGACCGGCCCGGCCTCCGGTTGCGTGAATTCCTCACGGCGCTGCGGTCGATTCTCGACACCGATGCGGTGGACTTCCGCGGTGAGACGGTGACCGCCGCCAGTCCGATGCCCGTGGCGGTGGCGGGTGCCGACCCGACGGTGCCGGTGCTGGTCGCGGCCATGGGGCCGCAGGCGCTGCGAGCCACCGGCGAACTGGCCGACGGCACGTTGCCCTTCCTGGTCGGTCCCGAGGCGCTGGCCGAACACATCGTCGCGCCGTTGACCGCCGCCGCGACGGCCGCGGGCAGGCCGCACCCCCGCATCGTGGCGATGGTGCCCGGCGTCGTGACCGCCGACGTCGCCGCGGCCCGGAGCATCGCCGAGACGAAAACCGCCTTCTACGACACGATTCCGTCGTATCAGCGAGTGGTCGCGCTGTCGGGCGCCCAGCGGGCCGCCGAACTCGTGGTGATCGGCGACGAGGAGACGGTCGCCGCCCGCGTGGCCGACTACTTCGCCGCGGGCGCCACCGATGTGGTGTTCTCCCAGACCGACCTCACCACACCCGAGGACCAGCAGCGCACCTGGCGGCTGCTCGGTGAGCTCAATCGCGCCCGCTGATCTGGCGTCACAACCCCATCTCGGCGGCGATGATCGTGCGCAGCACTTCACTGGTGCCACCCACGATCCGATCGATGCGGTGGTCGGCGTAGAGGCGGGCGATGGGGGAGTCCGCGAGATAGCCGACCCCGCCGTGCAATTGGAGGCAGCGGTCGATCACCCGCCCGGCCGACTCGGTGCAGAACAGTTTCGCCGAGGCCGCGTCGGCGGGGGTCAGGTCGCCGCGGTCGTGGGCGGCGAGCGCGCGGTCGACCACCGCCTCGATCGCGTCGACCTCGGCCCGGCAGGCGGCCAGCTCGAACGTGGTGTTCTGGAAGCTCGCCACCGAGTGGGTGAACGCGGTGCGCTCGGCGGTGAAGCGGTGCGCGAAACGCACCGCGGCCCTGGCCTGCGCGTGGGCGCCGACGGCGATGGTGAGCCGTTCCCGTGGCAGCTGTGCGGCGAGATGGTCGTCGCCACGGTGCGCGGCACCGAGCCGATCGGTCACCGGTACCCGCACATCGGTGAAGGTGAGTTGAACTATGTCGCAGACCTTTCGGCCGAGAGTGTCGAGGGCGCGCCCGACGCGGTAGCCGGGGGCGGCGCTGTCGACGACCAGCAGGGACAGGCCGTAGGTGGGGTCGTCCGCGCTCGGGGGCGCGGTACGCGCGCACACGATGACGCGGTCGGCGTGCACGCCCCCGATGACGTAGGTCTTCGAACCGTTGAGCAGGTATTCGCTGCCGTCCAGCGACAGGGGCGCGGTGGTACGCATGCCCGACGGCTCCGTGCCGGTGCCCGGTTCGGCGACCGCGAGCGCGAACATCGTTTCGCCGGTGACGAATCCGGGCAACCAGCGCTGCCGCTGTTCGGCGGTCGCCAGGTCGTTGATCAGGGGCAGACAGCGGGACACGTGGGCGCTGGAGCCGCCGAAAGACACCGCGGCGCGCGCGATCTCCTCGGTGAGCACCGCCCGGTACCGGAACGAGTCCAGGCCGCGTCCGCCGTGTTCGACGGGCACCTCCATGCCGAGGATCCCGAGTTCGCCCAGCCGGTAATAGAATTCGCGCGGCACCAGTCCGTCGTCGTACCACTTGCCGAAACTCGGCACGACCTCGGCATCGATGAACGCACGTATCGCCGCACGGAAGGCGCGGTGCTCGACATCGAAAACTGTTCTGCGCATGGGGAATCCTTACCGGCCGGAAACGGCCACGAGCCGGCCCGCCCGACGCGGTGATCGGGTGGGCCGGCGAGACGGCGGTGCGTACTACTTCGGCGGTGTGGGGACCGCGGGGTCCTTGCAGTAGGCGCCGAGTTCGGCCGGGCACGGCGCGAGAACGGTCGAGAAGTACTGGTAGGCCGAGAACAGCGCCAGCGGACCGCCGACGGTGACCAGACCGATCATCGTGCCGACCGCACCGAGCGTGGCCGCGCCGAGCACGCAACCGGCCACGGTGGCGCCGACCCACGGCACCAGCAGCACGATCACCGGGCTGGCGATGGTGGCGCCCGCGGCACCGCCGACCAGGCAACCGATGCCACCGCCGACCACCGCGCCGACGATGGCCGCCACGGCGCCACCGACGCCGAGGCGCTGGCTGAGGACCCCGAGCGCGGCCTGATCGCGCGGGGTGAAGGACTCGGCGATCTGCTGCGCGGCCACGTCCTGGGTGATCAGGTTCGTCGCCGGGGCCACCGGAGTGCCGCCCTCCTTGGCCGGGGTCAGGGTCGCGGTACCGCCGTCGACGGTGGCGGCGATCGGGAACACCTTGTCGTCCATGCGGTAGGTCAGCGGCAGGGCGGCGACCGGGGTGTCGGCGCCGGTGGTGAGCACCAGCTGACCGTCGACGACCTGCAGTTTGCCGTCGGTGGACAGCACCGCGGAGTCACCCTGCCTGCTCACCTCGTAGCGCACCTCGGTCTGTGGTGCGGGATCGGCGTTGCCGGTCCCGGTACTGACACACAGGGCCAGTGCGGTCATCGCCGCCGTGGCGAGAGTGGTTGACATCTTCATCTGTGATCCTCATCGATCGGGGTACTTCGGACGAGCCGCGCACGCTGGGACGCGCTGCGCAACGAGGGAGGGGGTGGCTACTTGCCCGCGGTGTCGATCAGACCGCCGTCGGTGAGCGACCAGTGCTCGCCGACGAAGGTCTGGATGCCGACCGCTTCGAGCGGATAGCCGTCGTTCGCACCGGTTTTCATCGCGATGCCCGGCAGCATCAGGTCGGCGGAGACGTTGTCCAGCGAGCGCATCGCGTCGCGCAGGCCCTCGCGGGTCGGGCACTTCGCCGCGTCCATGGTCTTGCGGAAGCTCTCGGCCATCGTCCATCCGGCCATCGCGTGCTGGTTCTCGGGATCGGCGCCGGGGGCGTACTGCGTCAGCTTGGACCGGTAGGTCTGCATGCCCGCGTCCGTGGCCCAGCGCGGATCGGCCGCGTCCTTGAGGAACGCCGCGGTCACCGTGCCCTGGACGTTGGGCAGCCCCACCGGGCGCAGAGTGGCCATGGTGTTGGAGACCACGGCGAGTACGTGCAACGGATTCCAGTCAGCGTTGCGCACGTCGGCGGCCAGCGCCTGCGAGGCGAACTTCGGGGTCGAGAAGTTCAGCAGCACATCGGCTTTGGAGTTGGCGAGGTTGCGCACCTGGGCATCGACGGTGGGGTCGGTGACCTCGAAGCTCTGTTCGGCGATCACCTTCACCCCGCTGCCCGCGACGCCCTCGGTGAACGCCGCGAGGAGGTCCTTGCCGAAGTCGTCGTTCTGGTAGAGCACCGCCACGGTGGCGTTGGGCCGCTGCGCTTTCACGTACTGCGCGTAGGCCAGCCCCTCGGTGCGGTAGCTGGGCTGCCAGCCGATGGTCCACGGGTGCTCGGTGCCGGCACCGAACTTGTTCGCCCCGGTGGCGACGAAGACCTGGGGCACCTTGCGCTGGTTGAGGTAGTCGGTGACCGCCGACGAGGTTGCCGTGCCGAGGGTTTGGAAGACCGCGAACACCTGGTCCTGTTCGACCAAACGGCGGGTCTCCTCGACCGTCTTCGGCGGCTGGTAGCCGTCGTCGCGGACGATGTACTCGACCTTGCGTCCATCGATGCCGCCCTGCTCGGCGTTGATGTAGTCGAAGTAGGCCTTGGCGCCCTTGGGGACCTCGCTGTAGGCCGAGGCCGGACCCGACAGCGGGTACGCCCCGCCGAGTTTGATGGTGCTGTCGGTGATACCGGTGGTCTGTTGGCCCTGGCAGTCGCCTTGACCGACGGAGCCGGTCTCCTCGCCACGACCACCACATGCGGTGAGGGTCGCGAGAAGCGCGGCCGTCACACCGATGGAGCGGATTGCCCTAGTGCGCATGAGTTTTCCCTTTCCGGACACGATGTCCGAGCCATTGCGTCCACTGGGTGGCCAGGCCGGCCAAACCCTTCGGCGCGAGGTACATGACCGCGATGATCAGCAGTCCGAAGATGACGCCGGGTGCGGCCTGGTTGACGTCCTGGGCGAAACTGGGCACGAACATCACGAACAGTCCGCCCAGCAGCGGGCCCCAGGTGGTGCCGAGCCCGCCGACGACCAGTCCGGCCAGCAGCGTGATCGACAGCGTCAGCGCGAAGGAGTCGGGCGAGACGAACGCGATCACCCAGGTGTAGACACAGCCGGCCACACCGGCCAGCAGCGCGCTCCAGGCGAAGGCGAGCGTCTTGTAGTGCGCCAGGTTCACCCCGAGCACCTCGGCGGCGATCTCGTTGTCGCGCATCGCGTGCAGGGCCCGCCCGACTCGCGAGCGCAGCATTCCGGCGACCAGCACGAAGCCGATCACGGTGGTGGCCAGTGCCAGGAAATACAGCCACTGGTCCTCGGCGAGACCGGTCCACGCGGGCGGCACCGGCTTGTCGACAACGAGTCCCATCGAGCCGCCGGTCAGGCCGTCGAACCGCTTGAGCAGGGGGACCAGGAAGATCGCGATGGCCAGGGTGACCAGCGCCAGGTACAGCCCGCGCAGTCGCAGCGCCGGGACGCCGAGGGCGAAACCGAGTACGAAGGTGATGGCCGCGGCGATCGGGATGGTCGCGAAATACGGTACGTCCCAGCGCTGCATCGCGATCGCGGCGGTGTAGGCGCCGACCGCGAAGAACGCACCGTGGCCCAATGAGATCTGGCCGGTGTGACCGACCAGCAGGTTCAGCCCGAGCAGGGTGACCGCGTAGATCATCGCCATGGCCAGCTGGAAGGTGTGGAACGGCACCAGCTGGAACGGGGCCGCGCAGGCGAGCAGCAGTAGCGCTGCCGTCGCGAGCAGTGGCCACCGGATGGCACTGATACGAGCTGAGACGGAATTATTCTGTGGGACAGCCAGTTTCGTGGTCACTGGCTTTTCGGAGAGTTTCACTTCGCTCATACTCTTTCCACCGCCGCGTGTCCGAACAGACCTTGCGGGCGCAGCAAGAGCACGCCCAGGATGATCACCAGCGGCACGCCGATCTTGAGTTCGGTGCCGATCGCGTCGACGTAAGCGCCGGTGAGGGTTTCGGCGACGCCGACGATCAGACCGCCCGCCACCGCGCCGCCGGGGGAGTCGAACCCGCCCAGCGTCGCCGCCGCGAAGGCGTAGATGAGGACTCCGCCCATCATGTTGGGTTCGAGGAACAGCAGCGGCGCCGACAGCACGCCTGACACCGCCCCGACCAGCGCGGCCAGTCCCCAGCCGAGCGCGAGCACGGTGCCGACCCGGATACCGACGAGTTTGGCCGACTGCGGGTTACACGCCACCGCACGCATGGCGAGCCCGATCCTGGTGTAGCGGAACAGCAGATACAGCAGCGCCATGACCACGCCGACGACGAGCAGGACGCCGAGACTGCCGTAGCCCACACTCAGCCCGCCACCACGCAGAGCCCCCTCCGGGAAGGGATTCGGGAACGATTTGGTCTGATACGACCAGATCCAGCCCGCGGTGGCGTGGATGGTGAAGAACAGTCCGACGGTGACGATCACCAGGGTGATCTCGGGCGCGCCCTCGACCGGCCGGATCACCACTCGTTCGATCAGCATGCCGCCGGCGAACGAAATGGCGAGAGTGAGGATCAGCGCCGCCCAGAACGGCATGATCTGGCTCAGCTGCCAGGCCAGGAACGCCGAGAACATGGCCAGCTCACCCTGGGCGAAATTGACGATCCCGGTGAATCGGTAGATGAGCACCAGTGCCAGCGCGAGACCCGCGTAGATCGCGCCCGCGGACAGACCCTCGACGAGTTGCTGCAGGAATTCGATCACGGCTTCACCTGGATTCCCAGGTAGGAGCGGGTGACCTGTTCATCGGCCCTGATCTGCTCGGCGGTGCCCGACAAGACGATGCGCCCGGTTTCCAGGACGTGCGCCTGCTGGGCGACACCGAGCGCCAGGTGGGCGTTCTGTTCGACGACGATCACCGTGGTGCGTTCCTCCTCGTTGATGGTGGCGACGATCCCGAACAACTCCTGGGTGACCAGCGGTGAGAGGCCGAGCGAGGGTTCGTCGAGCAGCAGCATGCGTGGCCGCAGCATCAGCGCCCGGCCGATGGCGAGCATCTGCTGCTGGCCGCCGGACAGGCCGCCCGCGGCGTCGCGTTGTTTGTCGCGCAGGATCGGGAAGTAGTCGTAGACGCGGCGCAGGTCGGTTTCGACGGCGGCGCGGTCACGGCGGGGGTAGGCGCCCAGGCGCAGGTTCTCTTCGACGGTGAGCGGGGCGAAGGTGCCGCGCCCCTCGGGAACATGGGCCACGCCGAGGCGCGCCATCGATTCCGGTGCGCGACCGGATACTTCGTCACCGTCGAGGAGCAGGCTGCCGCGAACCTTGATCATCCCGCACAGGGCGCGCAGCAGGGTTGTCTTGCCGGCGCCGTTGGGGCCGAGGATCGCGCACACGGTGCCCTGCTGGACCGAGAAGCTGACGCCGTGCAGGACTTTCGCCGCACCGTAACCGGCATGCAGATCGGTGACTGTCAAGAACGCGTCGTCGGCCGTCGGCCAGTGCTCGCTCATGCCGAAGCCCCCAGATAGGCGCGAATGACGGCCGGATCCTGCTGTACCGCTTCGGGTTCGCCCTCGGCGATCACCTGGCCGAACTCGAGGCAGATCACCCGATCGCAGGTGCCCATCACGAAACCCATGTGGTGTTCGACGACGATCACGGTCAGCGCGAGGTCGGCTTGCAGGGTGCGCAGGCGGTGGGCGAATTCGTCGACTTCTCCGTGGCTCAAGCCGTTCACGGGTTCGTCGAGCAGCAGCAGTTGTGGCCGCACCGCCAGCGCTCTGGCGAGCTCGATGCGTTTGAGGGTGCCGAAAGGCAGACCGGAAGCCGGGTGGTCGGCGACCGCGGTCAGGTCGAGGCGCTCGAGCAGTTCATCGGCTTCGGCGCGCAGCAGCTTCTCCTCCCTGCGGATCTTCGGCAACCGCAGTCCGGCTGACACGAAGCCCGCGCAGGCTCGGTGGTGCGCACCCACGAGGACGTTCTCGCGCACCGAGAGACGGGGGAACAGGCCCAGGTTCTGGAAAGTGCGGGCGATGCCGAGCGCGGCCAGCGCGTCGGGCCGCACCGTGGACAGATCGGTGTCGAGGTAACGCATGGTGCCCGACGTCAGCCGGTTGCGCCGGGTCATGCAGTTGAACAGGGTGGTCTTGCCTGCGCCGTTGGGTCCGATCAGGCCGACCATTTCGCCGGAAGCGACCGTGAACCCGACGTCCTGTAAAGCGGTGATACCGCCGAAGCGCACCGTCAGGTTGGTTATCTCGAGCATGCGACGAACACTAAGACCGCAGGTCGGAGCCCACATCGGACGTTGTGGACCAAGAACTCGACCGGTGCTCGTCCGCTGCGGACAGTGTGACGTGGTTGACACTGTGAGCGCGCGCATGCACACTCCCGGAACATGTCAGCTGGATCACGTTTATCCGTTTCGACCGACTCTGATCAGGTGCGGGCCGAGCGTCACCGGATAGCGGGTGCGGCGTACGACCACGCCGATGAGATCGCCGACGATGTGATGGCCAAGATCCGCGCCGAGCTGCCCGGCTACGCCACCGCGGGCCCCGGTCTGCTCGACGATGTGCACGATCAGCTCGCCCGGCTGAGCCGCACCGGGCTCGGCGCCTTGCTCGAGCACCGACGCGTCTGCCCGTCCGACGTCGCCTACGCGCGGCAGGCGGCGGCGCGACGGGCCCGCACCGGGCTGCCGCTGGTCGACTACATCGCCGCGTTCCGCCTCGGCCAGCGTGCCATCTGGAAAACGCTGCTCGCGCACGCGGGCGATTCCGAGGCAGGTCAGGCGGCCGTGCTGTCGCTGGCGGGGCCGCTGGCCCGCTACACCGATCTGATCAGCACCCAGGCCACCGACGCCTATCTGGAGTTCCAGCAGTACGTGGCCGCCGAATCCGGGCGCGACTCGCAGGCGCTGATGGACGCGCTGCTCGACGGCGCGCTGCCGGCGAGCGGTCCGCATCTGTCGGTGGCCACCGCGCACGGAATCGGGGCCGAACGTACCGCGCCGGTGGTGGTGATCACCGCGGTCGTGCTCGATCGGGCGGAACGCAACGAGGATTCGTCCGAAAGACTCGGTCAGGCAAGGCAATTGGTGTCCGCGGCGATGGCTCGGTGCACGGTCAACGGATTGCGGACGCTGTCGGTGGTCCGCGGATCCGAGATCGTCGCCGTGCCCGCGCTCGGTGCG
Source organism: Nocardia sp. NPDC060220 (assembly GCF_042727815.1). NCBI lineage: Bacteria > Bacillati > Actinomycetota > Actinomycetes > Mycobacteriales > Nocardiaceae > Nocardia > Nocardia sp. NPDC060220. The sequence continues at coordinate 5,495 of NZ_JBHWZY010000005.1, read as the reverse complement.
GGCGACGCCGCCGACGGATTGTGCGAGCGGCTGCGCGTGATGCGCGACGAGCTGGGCGCCGAGGGCCTCACGTTGGCCGTCGGGGTGAGCACCGCGGTCACCGAGGTCGCCCAGATTCCGCGTGCCTACCGGCAGGCGCAGGCCGCGCTCGAACTCCTGCCCGAAGGCGGCGGGGTACTCGCGTTACCGCAGCTCACGCCGTTCAAATATCTGCTCCTGCGCGCCGATGACACCACCCGTCAGCTGGTGGACCCCCGCATCGGGAGCGCACTGGCCGAGGACCGCGTTCGTGGCGGGACATTGGCCGAGACGATCCGCGCGTTCGCCGCCGCCGACATGAATCTGCGCGAAGCCGCCGACACCCTCCACATCCACCTCAATACGGCCAAGTACCGGCTCGGCCGGATCCAGGAACTCACCGGTCGCAATGTGCGCAGCGTGAACGACCTGGTGGAACTGCTGGTGGCCATCGAACTGGCTGCTGTTATAAACGAGGCATGAGCCTCGACCCCGCCATCGCCGCCCGCCTCAAGCGCACCGAGGACGGACTGATCGCCGCGATCGCACAGGAAAAGGCCACCGGCGACGTGCTGATGATGGCCTGGATGGACGACGAGGCGCTGGCCCGCACGCTGGAAACCCGCAAGGCGACCTACTATTCGCGTTCGCGTCAGCAGTACTGGGTCAAGGGCGAGACCTCCGGGCACACCCAGTACGTGCACGAGGTGCGCCTGGATTGCGACGGCGACACGCTGCTGCTGATCGTCGATCAGGAGGGCGCGGCCTGCCACACCGGCACTCACACCTGCTTCGACACCGACGTACTGCTCGCCATCGGCTAGTCGCCGTCTTCGACGAGGATCCGGTTCAGCCGGTCGGACAGGGATTCCCCGAGTACCGCGAGTTGCGCGGTCTGCTGATCGGTGAGACCGTCCAGAACGAGCCTGCGTACGGCGTCCACGTAGCCGGGGGCCGCCTCGATCACCTTCTCGAAACCGGCGTCGGTGAGAACCGCGTACACCCCGCGGCGGCCCGCGGTGGTGTCGCGGCGCACCCAGCCGATGCGTTCCAGCTTCGAGACCACATGCGAGAGTCGCGATAGCGACGCATTTGCCTTGTGGGCGAGATCACTCAGTTGCAGCCGGTGTCCCGCCTCCTCGGAGAGCAGGCTGAGTACCCGGAACTCGAAATGGGTGAGGCCGGACTCGCGCTGCAACCGGGTGTCCAGTGCGCCGGGAATCCGGGTCATGAGCGCGACGATCGCCTGCCATGCGCGTTGTTCGACGGGGTCGAGCCACTGAGTCATCGCCGGTACTGCCTCGCGGCCGGACGGCGGACATGGTGGAGTGAGGCGCGCACACGAAAGAGTTTGCCACGACGTCGCTGTGGCGTCCGGGAGTTGGCGGTGGTCGTGAGGTCACTCACATCACCGCGGGGGTGTGGGTGAGGGCTACCGATCGCCGGTCATCGGCGGCGTAGCGGGCGCCGGTTCCTGCGCCGCGGCCTTGGCGGCCTTGTGACGGCTGAATCCACGCTTGCCCATCAGTGCGATCACCAGCGCGAACACCACCGCCGCGATGATGGCGCCGACCAGGCAGGCGCCGCGGAACGCCGGCGCGTCGACGTCCAGAATTCGCTGACCCGCGTGTGCGGCATTGTTGCCGCCGAGCACGATCGTCAACGTCATCAGATTCGGCAGCGAGCAGGCCAGCGCGACGATCACCGCCGCGCCCGCCATGAACTTGCCGCCCTTGCGCTTCCACACCCGCACCGCGAATATCAGCAGCAACAGCGGCAGCAAGGTGAACACGAAGCCGTACACCAGCCCCCACCAGATGCCCGAGCTGAAACTGCCGTGCACGGTGCTGGCCAGCCGCTGTGCCCACCACCGGGGGATGAACGAGGACAGGATGAAGTAGGCGGCCACCAGCACCACCACCGTGGCGAGGGTCATGATCGCCCGGTTACGCCATACGACGGCCGTGGGCTTCTGACCGCTCGACTGCACCTCGCCGGTTGTCATCTGCCCAGCGTAAGTGCGTCGAGGTCGCCGGGCGCCGATCCGCCGCCCGGCGATTCGCCGACCGGAACTACTCGGGAGTGATGCTGCGCTTGCGCAGGAAGGCCAGCGCTTCGTCGGCATGCACGGCCGCCCGCAGCTCACCGGTGACGATCTCGAGAATCGTGCGGTCGGTGTCGATGATGAAGGTGTGTCGCTTGACCGGGGCGAGTTTGCCCAGCAGTCCACGCTTCACGCCGAACGCGGCGGCGACCGCGCCGTCGCTGTCGGACAGCACCGGGTAGTCGAGGCGCTGCTTGGTGGCGAAACCGGCCTGCACCTCGGTGCTGTCGGTGCTGATACCGACACACGAGGCGCCCAGCGCGGCGAACTCGCCGCTCAGATCACGGAAGTGGCAGGCCTCGGCGGTGCACACCGGAGTGTTGGCGGCGGGGTAGAAGAAGAGCACCACCGGTCCGTCGGCGAGCAAGCCGTCGAGCGAGCGGAGCTGGGCGGACTGATCGGGGAGCTCGAATTGCGGAGCGCGCTGGCCTGGCTGCATGCCCAGACAGTAACGACCGGCGGCCGAGTAAGGAAGATCCCCGTTCGCGTCCACGAACGGGGATCTGGGGTCCTATTGCCCGAGCAGTGCCGCGATGTCGGGATTGCGGATCTGCATCACGTCGAGGATGCCGTGCGCGCGCAAGAGTGGTTCCAGCTCGCGGATGCGATCGCTGTGCCCGGCGTACTCGTCGGGGAAATTCTTCTTGTCGAGGTCCTGGATGGCCTTGGCGTAGGTGACGAACGAATTGATCGCGCTCGTCGCCACCGCCTGCTGGCCGGGACCGAAGTGCTGCTGCGACGGGACGGCCAGCCGGCCGTCCTGTGCGCCCTGCTGCGAGGGGTACACCATTGCTCCTCTCGGAAAAGGGATTACCGCATGCGACATGGAACGCGCGCGAGTGTAGTGATGCCGGTCACCGCCCGATTCGGCGCGGGGTCGGGTCCGCGCGCGTCGGCGACGGCACGCCTGGGATGATGGGCCCATGCAGGGCGCGTCGACACCAACCACCACGACCCGCGAACAGTTCCGGCTGCTCGCCGCCGAGCACCGGGTCGTCCCGGTGACCCGAAAGGTGCTGGCGGACTCCGAAACTCCGCTCTCGGCCTACTCCAAACTGGCCGGCGACCGGCCGGGCACCTTCCTGTTCGAATCCGCGGAGAACGGGCGCTCGTGGTCGCGCTGGTCGTTCATCGGCGCGGGCAGCCCGTCGGCGCTGACCGTGGTCGACGGCGAAGCCGCCTGGCTCGGCACGGTGCCCGTCGACGCACCCACCGGCGGTGACCCGCTGCGCGTGCTGCACGACACCCTCGAACTGCTGCGCACCGAACGGCTGCCCGGGCTGCCGCCGCTCACCGGCGGCATGGTCGGCTTCCTCGGCTACGACGCGGTGCGCCGGATCGAACGTCTGCCCGAGCTCGCCACCGACGATCTGCGGCTGCCCGAACTGGTCCTCATGCTGGCCACCGATCTGGCCGCGTTCGACCACCACGAAGGCGCGATCACCCTCATCGCCAACGCGGTGAACTGGGACGGCACCGACTCCCGGGTCGACGAGGCCTACGACGACGCGCTCGCCCGGCTCGACCGGATGACCGCCGCGCTGGCCACCCCCGCGCCCTCCACGGTATCGGTCTTCGACCAGCCCGAACCGCAGTTCCTGCGCAGGCGCACCACCGAGGAATTCGGTACCGGCGTGCGCCGCCTGATCAAGGAGATCGAGGCGGGCGAGGCGTTCCAGGTGGTGCTCTCGCAGCGCTTCGAAATGGACTACACCGGGTCCCCGCTGGCGGTCTACCGCATGCTGCGGGCCTCGAACCCGAGTCCGTACATGTATCTGATGCACATCCCCGACGGCGAGGGCGGCACCGCGTTCTCGATCGTCGGCTCCAGTCCCGAATCGCTGGTCACCGTGAAAGACGGCGTGGCCACGACACACCCGATCGCGGGTACCCGCTGGCGTGGCGAGAGCGCCGAGGACGACATCCTGCTCGAGAAGGACCTGCTGGCCGACGAGAAGGAGAACGCCGAGCACCTGATGCTCGTCGACCTCGGTCGCAACGATCTGGGCCGGGTCTGCCGTCCCGGCACGGTGAAGGTGACCCAGTACCGCCACGTCGAGCGGTACAGCCACGTGATGCACCTGGTCTCGACGGTGTCCGGGCAGCTCGCCGAGGGCAAGATCGCACTCGACGCGGTGCGTGCCTGCTTCCCCGCCGGCACGTTGTCGGGTGCGCCGAAGGTACGGGCGATGGAACTGATCGAGGAGCTGGAACCGACCCGGCGCGGCGTCTACGGCGGCGTGGTCGGCTACCTCGACTTCGCCGGCGACGCCGACACCGCCATCGCCATCCGCACCGCCCTGCTCAAGGACGGCACCGCCTACGTCCAGGCGGGCGCGGGCGTGGTCGCCGACTCCGATCCGGTCTACGAGGACACCGAGGCCCGCAACAAGGCCATGGCGGTGCTCAAGGCGATCGCGGCGGCGCAGACCCTGCGCACCTACGAAGGCGGGGACCTGTGACGGCCACGCCCGGAGCAGACCACACCGATTCCGTCGACCCGGCGGACTCCTCGAACGACGGCCCGAACTCGTCCGCCGCACGTCCCGCCGACGCGGCGAGCGTGCAGGCCGACCATTCCGCCAGAGCCACGGCGGCGAAGCCGATCGTGCCGGTTGTGTTGCTCGCGCTGGCGGCCGCGGGGCTGTGGGCGTCTTCGCGGATGACGTGGGTGACGGTGTACTCGGCCGACGGCCTCACCGAACCGCGCACCGACGACCTCAACGGTGGTGTGTGGTTCGGCGCGCTCACCCCGCTCGCGCTGGTGCTGGTCGCCTCGATCGCGGCGGTGTTCGCGGTCAAGGGTGTGCTGCGGCAGTTGCTCGGGGTAGTGATCTCGGTCGTGGCCGCGGCCGCCGCGGTGCCGGGGTTCGCGCTGGCCGTCGGCGCGGGCAGGACCGCCGACCGGGCGGGCACGCTGGCCGAGCTGCCGGTGCGCGCGGTGGTCAGCTCCGCCGACACCCACCTGGGTCCCGCGATCCTGTCGATCGTCGCGGCGAGCCTGGCACTGGCCGCGGGCATCCTGCTCACCCGGCGCACCGGCGAACGCACCGAGGAGGTCTCCGACCGATACGACAACCCGGTGTTCCGCAAGGCCGACGCCAGCGCCGCGGTGAGCAAGCAGAACGCGGAGACCGGATCCGCGGCGCCGCTGTCGGACCGGGTGCTGTGGGACGCGCTCGACGCGGGCACCGACCCGACCGATACCCCGGACACTCCCGGCGCCGACCGCGGTCCGGCCGGGGAGAACAAGTGACCGGCAGCACCCCCGCCGCAGTGACACGCGCGGCGGGCATTTATTCTTTACCAGCATCGGTGAGACAGCGCCCGAGGGGACTCTCGGGCGAGAAGTGCGTCTCCCCAGAAAGGATTC
>NZ_JBHWZY010000004.1:0-26006 GCF_042727815.1 Nocardia sp. NPDC060220 | reverse complement strand
CGGTGTCGGTGACAGGTGCGGAGTTGCCCGTAGCTTCCGAATCCGGAGCGACCGCCGGCTAAACCACCGTCGCGTTGCCGGGTCGCGATGTGCGCGAGCATGTCGGCGTCGACATCGGAGTCTTCGTCGATCTTGGGCTTGGCGAACACCGCGAAACCGACATTGCGCAGCGCTTCCACCCACGGGCGAACCACGTCGGCGGTGCCGGGCGCGATATTGGTGAAGACGGTGGCCTCGGCCTCGATGCGCCCCTTGGAGGCGACCGAGATCTCGGCGGTGCGGGCCAGCAGCCAGCGGCCGAGGGCGTCGAAGCGGGGGCGGTAAGCGGCGGTGGGACGTCCACCGAGGATGGCGCCGAGCCCCATGTCGAGGTTCGGCGCGTCCCAGACCAGCAGGACACGTCGAACATCGGAACCGCTCAACGCCTCGGAACCGGAGCCTGCCTGGGCGGGCACCGGCATCTCGGGGGCGATCTCACTCACGCTCATCTGTCGATCTTCCCCCATATGAACTCGTTGATGGCGCTACCGGCACGCAGGCCTTTGCCTTCGAACTTGGTGACGGGCCGTTCGAAACCGATCGGCGCGGTAGTGCGGTTGGCGGCGCTGTCGCCGCCGGTGGTGTCGTTCAAGCCGGTGAACAGCGGTTCCTTGGAGCCTACTTCGAGAATATGTTCGGCGTAATCCGCGTGGTCGGTGGCCACGTGCAGCACGCCGCCGGGCTTGAGTCTGCTGGCGATCAGGGCGAAGGTCGGCGCCTGGAGCAGCCTGCGCTTGTGGTGGCGGGCCTTCGGCCACGGGTCGGGAAAGAACACCCGAACACCGATCAGCGACTCCGGGGCAACCATGTTCTCCAGGACGTCCACGGCGTCGCCGCGCAGCAACCGGATGTTCTCGATCTCCTCGCGCTCGATCTGCTGGACCAGCTGGGCCAGTCCGGGCTGATACACCTCGATGCCGATGAGATTCAGGTGCGGTTCGGCCTTCGCCATGGCGGCCGTCGCCGTACCGGTGCCGGTACCGATCTCGATCACCAGCGGCGCCTCGCGCCCGAACCAGGCGTCGGCTTCGACCGGATCGTTGGACACATCGCGCCCGATCACCGGCCAGGTGCGGTCCCATGAGGTCTGCTGATTCGGCGTCAGCGCGCCTCGCCGCGAGCGGAAGCTCGTGACGCGCGGGTACAGCCGGGAGCCGGTGAGCGAGCGCCTGCCCGCGTCGTTCGGCATCTCCGACAGCTTGTGGCTGGTCGGCTCGGCGTGGTTGGCGGCGTCGTTCACGTCGTCCATTGTCCAGCATGCGCGGAGCTACGTCGCAGGCGAGTTCGGGGGACCGCTGATCCGCCCAGGTCGGCAGAAGGTTCGCCCCGCCCCGGCTCGGCGCGGATCTGACACAATGCCCTCCGAAAAGGGGGTGTGCGCAATGCCGACAGCCACTGAATTCGCACAGACACGACCCGCGGACCAGCTCGACGCGCTGATCTCGGTTCTAGGTGCAGGTCGCGGGGGTGATCCGGGGATCGCCGAACAGCTCGCCGCGGCGGCTGCGCGCCGTCGTCGTCCGCTGCACATCCAGATCACCGGGCGTGCGCTGAGCGGGCGGACCACCGTGATGGCCGCGCTGGCCCTGTTGTCGGCGCAGGAGACCGCGCCCGTCGATCAGCCCGAGCTGCCCGACCCGGTCCTCGACGGCGATCTGGTCATCTATGTGCTGGCCGGTGCGCCGCAGGCCGCCGACTACCGCCTGCTCGCGACCGTGCCGCAGGGTCGCGGCGTGGTGGTGCTCAACAAGGCCGACGCGGTGGGCGCGCGCTGGGGCGAGGCCGTGGCCGCGGCACAGCGGCACGCGCAGGAGCTCGGCCTGCCGATCGTGCCGATCGTCGCTTCGGTCGCCGCCAGGACCAGGTCGGGAGCGGTGAGCGCGGAGGATCTGAGCGATCTGCGCAGGCTCGCGGTCGGCCCCGATGTGCCGTCGGTGCTCGCCGCCGATCTGTTCATCGGCGTCGGCTCCGACCAGGAAGCGCGCAGACGGCTGATCGCCAACTGGGATCTCTACGGCGTGGACTGCGCGCTGTCGGCCCTGCGCGCCGATCCCGATCTGCCCGCATCGGCGATCATCCAGATCCTGCACTCCGCGAGCGGGGTCGATCCGCTGCACAAGCTGGTCCACCGCCGGTACGAGCAGGTGGAAGCGGTGCGCGGCGGCGAACTGCTCGACGAGCTGACCCGGCTGGCCGCCCGCGCGGTCCCCGGCGACGGCGGCCGCGCGCGAGAACTGATCGAGCGCTATCTCACCGGAGACGAAGCGCTCTGGGCCGGTCTGTGCGCCGGATTGGCCTGTCCGCAGGTCTCCCACCTGGCCGCCGGCTACCCGTCACCCGCGCCCGGCGACGCCGACGAGGCGCTCGCCCGCGCCACCCGCTGGCGTGCCGTCGTGTCCAGCGACATGCCACCCGCTGCCCGGCGGGCCGCGCTGCGCGTGCACAACGGCTATGTCAGAGCCTGGGAGCGGATGTCCAGTGCAGGCCTCTGAGGTCCCGCCCGGCCAGCGCTCGGCCGTCGACGCGAGCGGCGATACGAGTGCCGCGTCCGCCGACGACCCCGGTGCCCTACCCGCGGCGGTGGACGCGGTGATCGACCGGTGGAATCCGCAGGGTGGCGCCCTGCTCCGGGCGATGGCCGCCGCGGGGGAGGGCAGCAGCGTCGACTTCTACGCCCCCGACGACGCCAACACCACTCTGCTGCGCACCGAACTCGCCCGCTTCGAACCCCATATCGACCTGGCCGATCCGACCGTGGGCAACGACCCGGCCGCAGCGCTCATCCTCTTCGACGCGGGCAGTGTCCTCGGCGCCGGCATGTTCGCCCTGATCGACCGTCTACGCGCCGCCGATCAGCGAATCCTGCTCGCCATGAACGGCTTTCACGCCTATCAGGACTGGCGCGCGACCCGCGACCGCAACCTGGAACTGCTCGCCGCGCGCGGCATCACCGACCTCGACATCGTCGCCGTCTCGGCCCGGCTGGCCGCCGCCGCCCGCGCCACCGACGATTCGGCCCTGCTCGATCGCTCCGGCGTGGCCGGACTGCACGCCACCCTGGCCGCGGCCACCGCGAAGGGACCGGCCGACGGTGCCCAGCGCCGTACCGCCGTCCGCACCCGGGTGCTCACCGACACCAGAGCGAGAATCGACGAACAGATCACCGCATTGCGCTCCGGCACGGACACCGCACGGATCAGGGAGGAACGCATCGGACTGGTCGCCGAGCGCGACGGCGGTCGCCAGACCGGCCTCGCCGCCGTGCGCAGCCAGGTGCAGCTCGCCCGCGTCGACCTGACCACCGAGCTCGGCGCGATGGTGCGCGCACTGCACACCCGCTCGCGCGCCGAACTCGACCGCTGCGACCGCGCCGAACTGCGCGCCTACCCACAGCGTTTGCAGCAGGCGGCCGGTGAGCTGTCGGTCTCGGTCGACGCCGTCATCGACGAACGGGTCAGCGAAGCGGCGCGCCGGATCGGTACCGCCGCGCCGACCACCCGGCGCCGCGATCCGGCGCCGCGAGTCGGTCCGGATCCCGGCAAGAGACACCGAGGTGTCGAAGATCACCTCATGATCGCGCTCGGCGCGTCGGCCGGCGTCGGTCTCGGCCGATTGGTCGTGGCACCGCTGTCGCTGGTCCCGACACTCGACGTGGCGAGCGTCCCGGTGACGCTGCTGCTCGGCGCGGGCGCGGCCTACTGGGTCGTGCGCGCCCGCGGCCAACTCGCCGAACGCAACCACATGGCCCAGTGGGTCTCCGAGGCATTGGTGAACGTCAAAGCCCAGCTCGAACAGCGTGTCGCGGGAGTGCTCGTGGACATCGAGGCCGAATTGGCCGAGCACGTGGTTCGGGAATCGACCGCGCGAGCGGTGGCCGTGGATCGGCGTGTCACCGAACTCGACGCGCTCGCGCGCAGGCTCGTCACCGAGCGTCCCGCACAGCTGACGGCCTGTGAGCGTGACATCGCCACGCTCGATCGACTGTGAGCGCGGGATTGACCGATACACCGGTGGGTACCTGTTAGGGAGCCCGATGCCATATCGGTCGTCATATCGCGTTAACCTTGAGGCAGGAACCTGGGCGTCCGCTCTTGCCAGTCGATGCGCGGCCACCGTCCGTGTACGGCCTTCCTAGCCGTCTATCGGGGTTGTGCGACGGTTGGTCACTGCGGACGCCTTACCCGCCCATGGTGGCGATCGATGGATCGAACAACCGCCCATCTCAGGAGAGTTTTCATGACCTCAGCGACCATTCCTGGTCTTCGTGGATCCGACGGCACGGCGCCGACCGAGCACAGTGAACTGCTCGCCTGGGTACAGGAAGTCGCAGAGCTCACTCAGCCCGATCGCGTGGTCTGGGCCGACGGCTCCGACGCGGAATGGGATCGCCTGACCACTCAGCTGGTCGAGGCAGGCACCTTCCAGCAGCTCGACGAGAAGAAGAAGCCCAACTCCTTCCTCGCGCTGTCCGATCCCTCCGATGTGGCCCGCGTCGAATCGCGCACCTACATCTGTTCCGCCACCGAGGCCGACGCCGGTCCGACCAACAACTGGGTCGACCCCGCCGAGATGCGCGCCACCATGACCGAGCTGTACCGCGGCTCGATGAAGGGCCGCACCATGTACGTGGTGCCGTTCTGCATGGGCCCGCTCGGCGCCGAGGACCCCAAGCTGGGCGTGGAGATCACCGACTCCGAGTATGTGGTCGTTTCGATGCGCGTGATGACCCGGATGGGCCAGGCCGCGCTCGACAAGCTTGGCGCCGACAAGCCGTTCGTGAAGGCGCTGCACTCCGTGGGCGCGCCGCTGGCCGAGGGCCAGGCCGATGTGCCGTGGCCGTGCAGCGACACCAAGTACATCACCCACTTCCCCGAGGACCGTGAGATCTGGTCCTTCGGTTCGGGCTACGGCGGCAACGCGCTGCTCGGCAAGAAGTGCTACTCGCTGCGCATCGCCTCGGCGATGGCCCACGACGAGGGCTGGCTGGCCGAGCACATGCTGATCCTCAAGCTGATCTCGCCCGAGAACAAGAACTACTACGTCGCCGCCGCGTTCCCGAGCGCCTGTGGCAAGACCAACCTCGCGATGATCCAGCCGACCATCCCCGGCTGGCGCGCGGAGACCCTGGGCGACGACATCGCCTGGATGCGTTTCGGCAAGGACGGTCAGCTCTACGCCGTGAACCCGGAGTTCGGTTTCTTCGGCGTCGCGCCGGGCACCAACCACAGCTCCAACCCCAACGCGATGGCCACCATCGACGCGGGCAACACCGTGTACACCAACGTCGCCCAGACCGACGACAACGATGTGTGGTGGGAGGGTCTGGAAGGCGACCCGCAGCACCTGATCGACTGGAAGGGCAACGACTGGACCCCCGAGTCGGAGGGCCACGCCGCGCACCCGAACTCGCGCTACTGCACCCCGATGTCGCAGTGCCCGACCCTCGCCCCCGAGTGGGACGACCCGCAGGGCGTGCCGATCTCGGCCATCCTGTTCGGCGGTCGCCGCAAGACCACCGTTCCGCTGGTGACCGAGTCGTTCGGCTGGGAGCACGGTGTGTTCATGGGCGCCACTATGGGCTCGGAGCAGACCGCCGCCGCCGAGGGCAAGGTCGGTACCGTCCGCCGCGACCCGATGGCGATGCTGCCGTTCCTCGGTTACCACGTGGGCGACTACCTCAACCACTGGATCGACCTCGGCAAGAACGCCGACTCGAACAAGCTGCCGAAGATCTTCTACGTGAACTGGTTCCGTCGTGGCGACGACGGCCGCTTCCTGTGGCCCGGATTCGGTGAGAACTCCCGCGTGCTGGAGTGGATCGTCGGCCGCATCGAGGGCCGCTCGGGCGCCACGGCCACCGCGGTCGGCAATGTGCCTTCGGCTGCCGATCTCGACCTGGACGGCCTCGACGTGGTCGCCGCCGATGTCGACGAGGCACTCGCGGTGAACGCCGACGAGTGGCGCAAGGAGATCCCGTCGATCGAGGAGTGGTTCGAGTTCGTCGGCGACAAGCTGCCTTCGGGCGTGCGTGACGAGTTCGAGGCACTCAAGGAGCGCCTGGGCTAGTCGCCCCGCAAACACTGAACCGCCCGTACCGTTTCGGTACGGGCGGTTCTGTTCGTCTCAGGTCGTCGGACGATTTCCACAGTCTCGTTCTGGGTACATCTGTCGGTGTCAGAGAGTCGCGTGTGGCGGCAGCGTTACCTTCGCCTATATTTCCTCTCGAGCTGATACCCCTGCGAGACTCCTGCACCGCCATGCGGTCAACGACGAGATCGACGCTGAGAGGTGGTTTGACGCATGACAGATCTGGTGACCGGATTCGAGTCCGACACCTATTCGAGCACGCCCATGCAGCGCGTGGCGGGCCGACTGGAACGGGCCCTGCCCCCGGGCTGGCGGGTCGAGGTCGTCGACCTACCCGCCCGGGGTGAGGTGGCCGCGCAGCCGGTCCTGCGGGTCCACATGCCGGAGAACTAAGCCGTGGAGTCGGTCCATCCCATGGGCATGAGGACCGACTTCTGCTCACAGAACGCGTCGAGGCCCTCGGGGCCGTTCTCGCGGCCGATGCCCGAGTTCTTGTAGCCACCGAACGGTGCGGTCGGGTCGAAGGCGTACCAGTTGATCGCGAAGGTACCGGTGCGGATCCGGGCCGCGACCTCGACGCCGTGCTCGATATCGGTGGTCCAGACCGATCCGGCCAGACCGTAGTCGGAGTCGTTGGCGATGGCGATGGCCTCGTCCTCGGTCTCGTACGGGATCACCGAGAGCACCGGGCCGAAGATCTCCTCCTGGGCGATGGTGCTCGCGTTGTCGACGTCGGCGAAGATCGTCGGCTCGACGAACCAGCCGCGGTCCACGCCCGCGGGCCTGCCGCCGCCGAGTACCAGCCGCGCGCCCTCGGCCTTGCCCTTGGCGATGTAGCCCTCCACGCGGTCACGCTGCTTTTCGCTGATCAGCGGGCCGAGCTGGGTGGCGGGATCGGTCGGATCACCGGTCTGCATGGTCTTGACGTGCGCGACCAACGCCTCGACGATCTCGTCATAGCGGCTGCGCGGTGCGAGGATTCGGGTCTGCGCCACGCAGCCCTGCCCGCTGTTCATCAGCCCGGAGAACGCGAGCACGGGAATGCTCGCGGCGAGGTCGACGTCGGGCAGCACGATGGCGGCCGACTTGCCGCCGAGCTCCAGCGACACGGTCTTGAGCTGCGCACCGGCCAGCGCGGCCAGCTTCCTGCCCACCGGGGTGCTGCCGGTGAAGGTCACCTTGTCGACGCCGGGGTGGCCCGCGAGGTATTCACTGGCCTCGGCGTCGGCGGGCAGCACCGAGAGCACGCCGTCGGGCAGGCCCGCCTCGGTGAAGAGGTCGGCGAGGATGTTCGCGGTCAGCGGAGTCAGTGGCGACGGCTTGAGCACCACGGTGCAGCCGGCCAGCAACGCGGGTCCGAGCTTGTTCGCGGCGAGGAACAACGGGACATTCCAGGCGGTGATCGCGGCGACGACACCGCGGGGTTCCCGTGAGACACGCGAGGTTCCGAACAGGCCGACTCGAGTCTCGTTCCAGGCGAACGTCTTCGCGAGCTCGACGAGGGCGTCGAGTGCCGCGACGGCGGGAATCTGGTTGAGTGTCAAGGCCGCTAACGTCGGCGCGCCCATCTCCGCGGTGAGCGCGGCGAGCAATTCGGGCGAACGCTGCTCGATCAGCCGCGCGACCTTGCTGAGTACCTCCGCTCGTTCCAGTGGAGGCGTTGATGGCCACGGCCCGCTGTCGAACGCGTCGCGCGCCGCGGCGACCGCGGCGTCGACATCGGCGTTCGTTACCGCCGGCACGCTGCCCACGGTCTCCTCCGTTGCAGGGGAGACCACCGAAATGCGGTCACTACCGGCCGGGGTGGTCCACTTCCCGCCGATGAACAGACTGTCGTAGTGCATGAGAACACGTTACAGTTTTGCGGGCGAATTGTCTGCAACCTGTTCTAATTCGCTGCGGCGCAACGACTGTGAAGATGGTGAATTCCAACCTGTCGGTTCGCTTTTCGGGGAAACGCACTATTGCGTTCCGCTGGTGAAAAGGGGATGCTTTAGCTACTGATCAGCTCGCTCGATTCATCGAACATTAACAGCGAATTGGGGAGACCGACTCATGGCTGTGCAAGTGATCGGCCGATCGTTGATGACCAGCGACCAGACCGACCATCAAGCGAAAAGTGTGGGCAGTGGCGGATGGGTTGTCTCATTCCTGCCCGGCCGCACACTCACGATCGAGCAGGCGACTGCCGCTATCCAGGCCGCTGAGGCGGTCGCGATGGTCGGCGCGCTGGCCGATCAGGTCGGCCTGACCACGTTGGAGACCGTGGGCCTGGCGATTCAGGAATCGCCGTGGGTCAGGGTATTGCCCGAGCCGATGCGGAGGTCGCGGCGCTTGAGCTGGCTGGCGTGATCATGCTTTGGTAGCCACCACCACCAAGTTGCTGACCAGTAACTCGCGAATGACCGGAACTCGGACGAGCCACCAGGCCCAGTGTGGGTGATAGCGCGGAAAAATAGTCCGCACGTCGGCTGAAGTCGTTGCTGCCCAGTGCAACCCATCTGCCGCGGTCACCGCGAACAGTGATCGGCCGAACCTGTTCTTCGGTTCGTGTCCGTTCTTGCGCCGGTACCGGCGGGCCGCGTACTCGCCACCGAGGTAGTGCCAGAGGCCGGTCTCGTGCCCACCGAACGGTCCGTGCCACACCGTGTACGAGTACACGATGAGGCCGCCGGGCTTGGTCACCCGCACCATCTCGTCCGCCATCAGCCACGGCTGCGGCACGTGTTCGGCGACGTTGGAGGAGAAGCAGACGTCGACGGAGTTGTCGAGGAACGGCAGCGCCATCCCCGACCCGCGTACCGAACCCGACACCCGCAGCCCGGCCGCGTGCATCTCCGACGGGTCGGGCTCCACCGAGACGTAGCGGGCGCCCACCGCGGTGAACTCGTCGGCGAAGTAGCCAGGGCCGCCGCCCACGTCGAGGACGACGGTGCCGGTGAGGTCGCGGCCGGTGATGTCGGCGTAGAAGTCGCCGATCAGCTCCGCGCTGTCGGTGGCGATGCCGCCGTAGAAACGGGCCGGGTCGGACTGCTCGAAGCGGAAGCTGGTGAGCAGGCGCAGCGAGCGGCGCAGAGAGGCCCGGCGCGCGAACCTCGATCGGTCGCGTCGATGGACGGGCTGCTCGGTTGTCGGCTGGGTGGCGATCGGCACGGGCAGGAGTTTATGGGCAGACCCTTCGGTCGCGGCTGGTGGTGGGGGCGTTGGGTGGGTGGGTTGGGTTCGTCTTCACGGGGTCGGCTCGGGTGCGACGGGCTGATCTGGGCGGGCGCGGTCGATACGACCGTGTTGCGTGGAGCACACCCGCTAGTGTGGGGGCCGACGTTTGTCTGCCACCGAACCGAATGCGAGCCCCGACCGTGCGTGAAGTCCTCCTACTCTGCTGGCGTGACACCGGGCACCCACAGGGTGGCGGTAGCGAACGGTATCTGGAGCAGGTAGGCGCCCAGCTGGCCGCGCGTGGCATCAAGGTCACCCTGCGTACGGCGGGGTACCCGGGCGCCCCCAAGCGTGAGCGGATCGACGGCATCGACATCAGTCGCGCGGGCGGCCGCTTCACCGTCTACCCTCGCGCGCTCGCCGCCATCGTGGCCGGTCGGCTCGGTATCGGCCCACTGCGCGGCCTGCGCCCCGACGTCGTGATCGACACCCAGAACGGCATTCCCTTCTTCGCCACCGCGACGGGTGTGCCCTCGGTGGTGCTGGTGCACCACGGACACCGTGAGCAGTGGCCGGTCGCCGGTCGCCTGGTCGGGCGGATCGGCTGGTGGATCGAATCCACGCTGTCCCCGCGCGTGCACCGCGACAACCAGTACCTCACCGTGTCGCTGCCGTCGGCCGAGGAACTGTCCGCGCTCGGTGTGGACCGTGAGCGCATCGCCGTGGTCCGCAACGGTGCCGAACCGGTCCCCGCCGCGGTCGTCCCCGGCGACGACGCCACCCGCGCCACCCACCCGCGCATCGCAGTCCTGTCGCGCCTCGTCCCGCACAAGCAGATCGAAGACGCCCTCACCGCGGTCGCCCACCTGCGCGAACGCTTCCCCGACGTGCACCTCGACGTCATCGGCGACGGCTGGTGGGCCCCCAACCTGCGTGCCTGCGCCGACGCACTCGGCATCGCCGACGCCGTCACCTTCCACGGCCACGTCGACGAACGCCGCAAACACGAGATCCTCTCGACGGCCTGGGTCCACGTGATGCCCTCGCGCAAGGAAGGCTGGGGCCTGGCCGTCATCGAAGCCGCCCAGCACGGCGTCCCCACCATCGGCTACCGCAGTTCCCGAGGTCTCACCGACTCCATCGTCGACGGCGTCACCGGCCTGCTGGTCGACGACGCCCCCGCCCTGGCCGCGGCCGCCGGCGACCTCCTGGCCGACCCGGATACCCGCCTGGTGATGGGCGAGAAGGCCAGGGCCCGTGCCAACGAGTTCTCCTGGGAACAGACCGGCGCCGGTGTCTTCGAGGTCCTCGCCGCCGCCGCGCGCGGCCGCACCGTCAGCGGATTGGTCTCCCCGACCCGGGTCTAGGCGACTCGGTTACCCGCTGCCTCTCGATCTGCTCGCCGGGCGCCCGTCCGGTCCGGGCGCACGGCCGCGGCAATCAGTCCCGTGAGTAGCAGGGCCGCCCAGAGCAGGTGGGCCGCGGCGGAGGTTCGGCGCTGGGCCGGGGTGGCGATGTCGAGAAGGGTGGGGGAAGGCACGCGGTAGAGCGCCAGGTCTTTGTCCTGATGCATCAATTCGGCCGTGGTGAGAGTTTTCTCGGAGGCGCCGAGCGGGCCGGGGGTGGTGCGTTCGATCAGGATCCAGCCGACGCCGAGGGCCGCTAGTTCGGTGGCCGGGGTACCTTCGAGGAGCGCTTGCTCGACGGTCCGGGCGCGGTTGCCCTCTCCGGTCACCGCGTAGCCGCGAACTCGGAGTTCGCCGGTCTGCAGGACATCGTTGGGGAGGATGCGGGGAGCCGGGTCGAGGACGGGAGCTGTTCCGCTGTACGGGAATCGGCGGAACATCCCGGCGGGAAGTACCGCTATGTCGCCGGGAGCGTCGATGTGGTCGACGACCTGTTGCCAGCCCGCGGGGTAGTGGACGGGGCGCACGGCGCCGCCGACTCCCCAGGCGAGGTCGGCCAGCGGGAGGGTGAGCAGAAGAATGAAAAGGATTGCGGCGGGGCGAAATCCGGTCCGGCCATCACGAATCTCCGGCTGCCCGTTGGCGGCAGAGGCTTCCGGGTCGTGCGCCAGTACTCGGCGGGCCGCCACGGTGACGGTTCGGCACGCGGCCGCCGCGCACAGCGCGTAGGCGGGCATCGCCAACGCCACGTACTTCTGCGTATCCCGCAGCAGCCCGGCCCCGGGAACGTGCACCACCAGCCATTCTCCGGCGGCCAGTCCCCAGCTGGTCGCGCCGAGGGCGGGCAGCACGATCGCCA
Source organism: Nocardia sp. NPDC060220 (assembly GCF_042727815.1). NCBI lineage: Bacteria > Bacillati > Actinomycetota > Actinomycetes > Mycobacteriales > Nocardiaceae > Nocardia > Nocardia sp. NPDC060220. The sequence goes on along the minus strand of NZ_JBHWZY010000004.1, from coordinate 14,456 downwards.
CCGCCGCGATCACCAGCAGCGCTCGCCCGTCACGTCCGAGCGCCCATACCGCCCGCACCCCGCACGCGACGATGCCGAGCAGCAAGAGTGTGCCGAGCAGGGCGAGCGGGGTCGTGCGGCTCGCGGGGACCGCTTCGCCGTTCCAGATCCCGCCCAGCCCGGCGAGGCTGCCGAGCGTGCCGAGCCACGGTTCGGCCCGGGCCGCGAACGCCGAGACGCCGGCCGGGTCCGACGGCTCGGCCCCCGATCCGAGCGCGGTCGCGGTCAGCCACGGCGCGCAGGTCACGATCCACAGCGCGACGGCGGGGAGGAAGGCCCGCCGCCCGACCAGCGCGAGCCCGATCACCGCGGCCAGCAACGAGCCGGTCGGCGTCAACCCGGCAGCGGCGAAACTCGCGGTCAGCGCCGCCCATCCACCGAGCGACGCGACGAATCCGAATCGGCCGCCCGACCCCGCATCGTCGCCGGATTCCGTTCTGCTGGTGGCTGTTCGGATGCGCGCGGCGGCGAGCGCGGTCCACGGGAGGGCCGCGTAACCGGCGAGCAGGCTCCAGTGGCCTTGAAGAAGTCGTTCCGCCACATAGGGATTCCACAGCGCGAGGGTCGCGGCGACCAATTGTGCTCCGGTAGAGGCGGAGACGAGCCGTCGCGCGAGTACCGCGGCGCCGTACCCGGCCGACCACAGCGCGACGATCAGAATCGCCTTCACGAGAATTCCGCCGTCGATCACCGGCGAGAGCACGGCGAGCACGGCGTCCTGCGGAACGGCGCGAGGTGCGGCCGCGCCCACGCCGAGTGCCGAATCGGTGAGGAAGGAACGTGGGGTGCTCACCGCGTCGCGCAGCAGCAGGTAGCCCGATCCGGCGAGCGGTCCGACGATGATCATCGTGAGCAGAGCGCAGTATCCGGCCACCAAGGCCCTTGCTCGCCCGCTACTCGTCACGTCCACGCACCTTACGTCCCGTCGGGCTGCGCCGCGGCCGGGGTCGAATAGGCGCTGTTCGGGGCCGAATCGCTCGAAGGTGAGTCCGCTCGGACTCACATTTTCGGGGTAGGCGTGATGGCGAACACAGTGAAGTGCGACCATGAGGCGTGTCCTCAGTCCGCCGCCCGCCTGTCGTTGCCGATCTGACCTGGGTGACGGCTGGCGCCATGACCGCCAACGTCGCCGGGTACCTGCTGCAATTGCTTGCGGCGAGCTGGTTGGGAGTCGAGGGCTACAGCGAGTTCGCGAGTCTGCTCGCGATGCAGTTGCTGTGCGCGGTCCCGGCCCTTGCCATGCAGAACGTGGTGGCGAGAGAGGTAGTGCGCGGGGCGTCGCCACGTGCGGTGCGGGCGATGATGTGGCGGTGTGCCGCGTTGGTCGCCGCGGTCGCGGTGGTGCTGATTCCGGTGGTGGCCGTGGTGCTCGACGTGGGCGTGTGGGCCGCTGCCGCCGCCCTCGGCGCGGCACCCGCGTTGGTGATCCTCTCGGGTGAGCAGGGAATTCTGCAGGGCGGCAATCACTTCCGCGCGCTGGCCACCGTGCTCGCGATGGCGGGTACGGCCCGGGTGGCGCCCGCGCTGCTCGCACTCGCGCTGGGCGGTGGTGCTGCCGGTGCGCTGTGGGCGGGGGCCGCGGGCATCGTCGGCGCGGCGATCGTGGCCGGTCGCATCGCGCGCTCGACGACCGAGTCGGCGGATCCGCCGACCGATGACAGCGGCGATGCCGGAAACAGCCGGGAACCGATGACGAAGACCGTCGGCGTCCTTCCCGTGTTGCGTGCCGTGCAGGTGCAGGCGGCGCTGATGGCGCTGTCCTCGGTCGACCTGATCGTGGTCCGCATCGTCCTCGACGAGGTCGACGCCAGCCGCTACTCGCTGGGCACCATCGCCACCAAGATCGCGTTCTGGCTGCCGCAGGCGGTCGGCGTCGTGCTGTATCCCCGGATGGCCCAGCCCACCCATTCCGCCCGTGCGATCCGCGACGCCCTCTCGGTGCTCTCGGTGATCGGCGTCGTCGCGGTGCTGGGTGCCGCGCTGGCCGCTCCCTTGGCCCCCCTGTTCGCCGGCGCCGACTATGCCCCAATCCAGGGCATGCTGTGGCTGTTCGCCCTGCACGGTGCGATCCTGGCGGTCCTGCAGGGCGCTCTGCTCTCGGCCATCGCGGTCGAACGCACCGCCTTGGCGGCCGTCACCTGGATCGGCCTGGCCATCGAGGTGACCCTGATGCTCGCCTTCGCCCGCACGATCGAATCCCTGATCGGCACGGCTGTCTCCGTAGCGGCGGTCACCACCACGATCGTCGCCGCCGTCGTTCTTCGCGCGGCCCGCAGCCACCCCGCTCCGGCCGACTCGGTCCTGCACTGACCGAACCGGCCGGTTCGGCGGAGGTGTCCCGGAAAAACACAACAGCCCCGGCCGAAGACCGGGGCTGTTGTAGAGCGTGTCCGCCTAGGGACGCTTGTCGATGTCGATCTGCTCGGTAGGCGCGTCGTAGTCCCCACGGGGGAACTGCGTGGTCGGCGCGTCGTCGCCGTCCCACCGAGTAGTCGCGGTGTCATCCGGCGCGGCGGTGGGCGCGGGCGTCGGACGCGATCCCCGCGGACTCGCATGAGCCGCGGTGCCGCCGCCACGCAGTCCGAGGAACAACCCAGCCAGCAGCGCCAGTACACCCAGCACGCCGAACACGATCGGCACCACACGCCCGAACAGCGAGAGCTTGTCGGTGTTCTCCTTGGCGATGGCGATCTGCGACTCGACGGTCGCCTCGTCGAACACCAGGTGCGACTTCAGCGCGGTGACCTCGGGCTTGTCCCCGGACCGCGCGTAGAACAGGTGGATCGATTCCCCACCCTTGATCACGGTGCCGGTCTGCGGCTCGACCCACAGGTCACGCACGTTGGTGTAGTAGCGCGTCATGGTGACCGGGGTGTCGCCACCCTCCACGCCCCACTTGGCGGCGGGCAGGGTGAGCCGGTTGGTCGGCGACTGCACGACGTCCCAGGTGCTGGTGACCGGCGCCTCCATCTGGAAGCGGTACACCTTCATGTTGTTGATCTCGGTCTCTTCGATGAAGTTCGCGTCGAAGGACTTTCGCACGTTGATGTCGAAGTACGGGTAGGTCTTCTTCTCGGTGCCGATCGGGAAGCGGTAGCCGATGCCGGTGTGCTGCACCGGCTCCATGACGCTGCCGTCCTTGTTCACGGTCACCGCGATCGACCCGTTGGGGTCGGTGTCCACCGGCATGCCGGTGGTGCGCGAGATGGTGACGCGGTCGATGGCGGCGGTGAGCAGGCCGGTATCGCCCTGCACGTCGGTGCGCCGCAGTGTCTGGCCTGCCTGCAGCGTCATCTCGTCGGCGTCGGAGGGCTCCTCGACGGTGACGAAACGCTGGGAGATCAGCGGCACATCCTTGTTCACCACGGCGGCACCGTCACCGGAGGTCAGCGACTTGGAGTCGAGGACGAGGCTCTCCTCGCCCTTCTGGTTCTCCGCGATCGTCGTGATCTCGAGATCGAGTGGAGTCTTGGCGACTTTGCTCACCGTGTAGGTGGGGATCATCAGCGCGGCGACGAGTAATGCCGCGCCCAGACCCACGAGCACGCAGGCGACCGTTCTTCTGGTACCGGCACTCAGTGCCATGCAAACTCTCCTCGTCGTTCGAACACGGATGGCCCGGTGGTCTGGTATTGCACCACAGGCACTCGTGAGCCCCGACACTAACAGCCCAGGCCGCGAAGGTGCGGTGCTGTGCCGTGGAAATCGCCGACACGGCAGACTGGACCCCGATGACGACCGCCACCGCCCCCGTTTCGCGCCCGCGCGCCTTCATTCCCGCCCTCGAAGGGATGCGCGGGATGGCGGCGCTCGGTGTGCTGGTCACGCACGTCGCGTTCCAGACCGGAACGACCGGGGTGCCGGTCCTCGGCCCGATCCTGGAACGCTTCGATATGGCGGTCGCGGTGTTCTTCGCGCTGTCGGGTTTCCTGCTGTGGCGCCCGCACGCGGCGGCCGCGCACGGGCACGGCCGCGCACCGCGGACCTCTCGCTACCTGTTGCACCGGGTGGCCAGGGTGATGCCCGCGTACTGGGTCGTCGTGGTGTTCGTGCTGCTGTTGCTGCCCGGCGCGGCGCATTCGGCGAACCTGCGGGTGTGGGTGTCGAATCTGTTCCTGCTGCAGGTGTTCGTGCCGTTGACATTGACCGATGGGCTCACCCAGATGTGGAGCCTGTCGGTGGAGATGGCTTTCTACCTGGTGCTGCCGGTGCTGGCCTGGCTGGTCGTGCGACTGCGCGGCTCCGCGGCGCGGTGGCGGGTGCCGGTGCTGTGCGGGCTGGTCGCGGTGAGTCTCACCTGGAATCTGTGGCCGATCCCGACGCCGGAGGCGATCCACGCCGACAACTGGCTGCCCGCCTACCTGCCGTGGTTCGCGGCGGGGATGCTCCTGGCGGAACTGATCCACCTCGTGCGACCCGAGGTCCGGTGGGCGCGAGTGCTGTCGAGACAGCCGCTGATGTGGGCGGTGGCGCTCGCCGCGTTCCTGCTCTCGGCGACCGAGTTCGGCGGCCCGGCCGGTCTGGAACGCGCGCAACCGTGGCAGTACGCGATGAAGATGGCACTGGGCATGATCTTCGGGTTCTGTCTGCTCGCACCCCTGGTGCTGCGGCTGTCCGGCGCCCCGCACCGCTGGCTGGAATCGCGCACCGCCGCGATGCTCGGCCGCTGGTCCTACGGCATCTTCCTGTGGCACCTGGTGGTGCTCACCGTGGTCTTCCCGGTCTTCGGCATCGTGCCCTTCAACGGTGACTTCCTCTACGTGATCACCCTGACCACCGCGCTCACGCTCCCGTTGGCCGCCGCGAGCTTCGCCCTGATCGAGGAACCGGCCCGCCGCTGGGCGGCCCGGTGGGATCGGCGGACCGGGTCCGCGCGAGTCGACGAACACCGGTCGGAATCGGCGCGACGTCCGGCGGTGCGCTGAGTCGCGCTCAGCGACGGCGGGGGAGCGCCGCCACCCCGACGGCGACGACGGCGATGACGGCCGGTGCCTGGGCCAGCAGCGAGCCGCCCATGTATTCGGTGCCGGAGCGCCAGGTCCCGGTCGACAGTGCCGCGGCCGAGGCCAGCGTCCCGAGGCCCGCGAGCCAGGGCAGGGCCCGCTCCGTCAGCGCGGGCCGGAAATAGTTGCAGCCCAAGGTGATCAGCGTGAACGCCGCACCGAACGGCCCGGAGATCACCGCGATCACACCGGTCAGCCCGATCGCCGCGACCCAGCCGACACCCCAGGTGCTCGGTGCGGGCCCGGCGTCGGGCACGGCACGCCGGCGCGGAACGGCGAGCAGCACCAAGGGGATCAGCAGCAACAGCCCGCCGAAGATCGCCAGCCGATACCAGCGGTCCGCCGGGAACGAGACGGTGATCTCCCCGTTCGTTCCGGGCGGAACGAGCCAGGCCTGCTGCCAGCCGTCGACGACAACAGGCGACAGCTCCTGTCCGTCGGCGGTGTGCGCCTGCCAGCCGACGTTGGTGCTGAGCGGAAGGACCAGCAGTTGAGTGCCCGGCTTCTGCTCGGTCGGGTCGGCGGGAGTAGGTGCGGCTGAGGTGGTTTCGGCGGGGTTGGAGGGTTCGCCGGTTTCGCCGGGGTTGCCCGAAGTCTCGTCCGTCGGCGCGCTGGGTGCGCCGGGGTAAGGGTCGGTGCGGGGGAGGCGGAGGCGGTCGACGGTGAACAGTTCGGTGGGGACCACGGTGAGGTCGGGACGGCCGGGGAGCAACTCGATGTCGGCTGCGTCCTCGGGGCAGGCACGCGCGGAAACCGGTGCACCCGAACGGAGTTCGTCGGCGGTGGCGGTGATCGTGGTGTGCACGGCGCGTCCACCGATGGCGATCACCGGGCCGGCCTCGCAGCCGATGGTGATGAGCCGGTCGCCGGGAGCGTGGGCGGGATACTCGGGACCGAGCACGTCGACCTCGGCCAGGCCCGCGGGCTGGGTGAGGACGAAGCCGAGTGCGGTGCGGTCGAGCACCTCGTTCCAGCTCTGGATGCTGATCTCGATGCGATCGGTCTCGGTGGGGTACAGCGAGATTCGGGCCGGTTCGCCGTGGTCGCGTTCGGGCAGTTCGCGGATCTGCGGGCCGTTGCCCAGGTTCACCGCGACGGAGGTCGCCGTCGCAGGCAAGCCGCCGAGCGCGGTGGTGATGTCGAGTCCGGTCACCAGTGTCGGTTCCGGAAGTTCCAGTACCAGCGTGGGTTTGCCGCCCGCCGGTTCGCGCACGGTGGACTCGGGTGCGGTCCAGGTGGTCTTCGGATCGCCGTCGGTAGCGGCGAAGGCGGCGCCGCGCAGGTCGGCGACATCGGCCTGACCCCGTGCCACCGGCCTGGTCGGGTCGGTGAGCAGCGCCTCCAGCGCGGGCCCCGGCCGGGTGCGCACGGTGAGGTCGGTGCCGACGGTGAGTGGTTCCGGCACCGACAGCGTGCGCCCGAAGACGCCCGGCTCCTCGGCGGGCAACCCGAGCCCCTTGCTGCAGTGCACGCGGTCGGGGCCGTCGAAACAGTTACCGCGGCCGGGGAATTCCTGTCCGAGATCCCACCCGCTGACGACGGTTCCCGCGGCCACCTCGGGCAGCACGACCCGGTGCCGGATATCCACGCGCTCCGGCGCTTCCCGGTTGGAGTAGTCGTCGAGCGTGAGTTCGCTGATCCCGAATTGCCCGCCACGAGTGCCTGTTTCGGTGCGAGCGGCGCTGATCATCACCCAGTCGGATTTGCCCGCGGGCAGCGCCACGGACACGGGCTCACCGGGTTCGGTGATCCGCGCCGACACCGTTCCGCGCGAGGTGCGGACCTCGACCCACTTCACCGGATCACCCAGCGCCGCCGCCGTGGTGGTGAAACGCAGCGAGCCGTTGGCGATCGGCTTGTCGAGGTCGAGTCGAATCCATTGCCCGAGAGCGGATTCGGAGCCGTTGCTGATCCATGCGGTGCTCGGATCGCCGTCCACGGCGGCCGCGGTGGAGCTGCCGGGCGCCGCTCCGCCGATCTGGGTGGCATCGGCGGCGGAGCTGGACGCGGTGACCTTCGCGCCCGACCATTCGCCCTGCACGAGTTCGGCGCCTTCGACCGGGTAGTCGGGGACCAGGTTGTGGGTGCGCCGGGCGTCGTCGGCGGCGCGGACCGCGGAGTTGTGGTTGTCGACCCGGCCGAAGTCGGACTCGCGATCCATCGGGGTGTCGGTCAGCAGCACGGGCCGCGGAGGTAACCCGGCGCGTCGCGCGTCGGCGTCGAGAAGTACCGGCGCCGTGGGGTTCCCCGCGTCGCGGCGCAGACGCTCCAGCACTTCGGGGCCACCCTGGACAACGGGGGTCGACTCCAGCGGGACGGTGTACGCGCCGGGGAACCCTGGCGGCGCGCCGGTGCCGCTGCGCACGTCGACGGGCATGCCGGGCGGCGGTACGTCGACCCGGTAGATCTCGACGGCCGGGTAGGCGGGCTGGAGATCGTTGTCGACCACCAGTCCCGCATCCGCCGCGCGCGGCCCGATGTTCGCGCCGAACGAGGTCACCCTGGTGAGGCCCGGCGAGCCCTCGATCGCGCGGTGCGCCAGCATCGGACGCGTCGAACGCGAGGTCTCGGGGTCGAGGTCGTTGCGCAACACCAGGATTCCGATGCCCTGGTCGGCGAGGGTGGCGGCGAGGCCGGTCGACGGCCTGCCGTCGGCGATCAGCCGCTGCACCGAGTCCATCGCGCGAATCGTGCCCGGCGGGTTCAGGGGAACCGAATCGCGCACGGCCCAGGGGGTACTGGCCAGGGCTTGCAGCGGCTCGTCGCGGGTGAGTCCCCAGATCTGGCTGCCGAACGGCGCACCGGGTACCACCAGTGCGCGGGTGTCGGCGGCGTTGTCTGCCAGCCAGTCGGCGGTGTCGGTCCAGTAGGCGGGCACCCGGTCGTAGGCGCCGCGCGGGGCCAGCCGCCCGGTCCACGCCAGTGAGGTCGCGAGGGTGAGCGCGGCCAGGACCAGCGCGGCGACCGCGACGAGCCGGTCGCGTTCGGGATGGGCGAAAGAGCTGCGCCACACCGGCATCGGCACGGAGGCGGGCAGGGCGACCCGGCCGAGCAGATGCGCCAGCCCCACCACCAGCGGCAGCCGGATCAGCGGTTCGAGCTTGTGCACATTCCGCAGCGGCGCACCGCCGGAGTCGAGGAAGATCCGCACCGATTCGGCGAACGGCCCACCGAGTGTGCCGACATATCCCGCGCAGATCCCCGCGAGTCCCACGCACAGGATCAAGGCGAACCTGCCCCGACAGGGCATCGTCGACCGCGCGAGTCCGGCCATCCCCGCCGCGGCGAGCAAGCCGGTCGCGAGCACCGCGGCGGGCTGGGTCACCAGCACCGCGCCGGCGATTCGTTCGGGCGAGACGAACGGCGTCCAGCTATCGGTCCCGCGCAGCACCTCGCTCAACGCGGCCCACTGCGTCGTCACCCCGGACGACTCGATGAAGTCGAGGAACGGCGGACTCACCTTGCCGAGCAGCAGCAGCGGTACGACCCACCAGAACGTGGCGAGGACCAGCAGTGGAATCCACGCTCGGGTGAACCGCCACCACTGCCGATTCGGCCGATAGGTTGCCCACCACAGTGCCGCGGGCAGGAACGCCGCCACGGTCGCGACAGCGTTCACCGAACCCATCAGCGCCAGCGCCAGCGCGCTTCCCGCCGGCGAGAGCGGGCCGCCGCGCCGCCGTTTGATCGCGGTGCCCAGTGCCGCGGGCGCGAGCAGCACCCACGGAGCCAGCATCATCGGCAGGGTTTCCGAGGAGATCGAGCCGAGTGTGGTCAGTACCCGCGGCGACAACGCGAACGCGATGCCCGCGATCACCCGTGACCCGCGCGAGCCGATGCCGAGCGTTTCGCACAGCTTGACGATTCCCCAGAACCCGGCGAGCAGCAGCAGCGCCCACCAGACGCGCTGGGTGACCCACGCGGGCAGGTGCAGCAGGTGCCCCGCGGAGAAGAACGCGCCGTGCGGGAAGAAGTAGCCGTAGGCCTGGTTCTGGACCTGGCCCATCGGGGCCTGGCTGCTCCACAGGTGCGACGCTCGCGCGAGGAAACCGAGGGGGTTCTGCGCGAGGTCGTATTTGGTGTCGGCGACGGTGAGGCCGGGCGCCTGCGCGAAGGTCAGTACGAAGGCGGCTACTACCGAGCCGACGAGCCAGCGCCAGCCCAGTGGCGCCTTGTCCGGTTGCCCCGATGCGGGGCGCGACGCGCGGGCGTCGGCGTCAGCGGCTGCCGTATTCAGGGGCGTTGAGCAGCGACGAGTCTTTGTCACCGCTGCGGTCGATCGAGGGCGCCGTGTTCTGCTGCACCGCCGCCGTGATGGCGAAGACGGCGATCGCGCTCAGCAGGGCGCCGCCGACCGCGCTGGCAACAGCCGGAACAGCAAACTTCATCGCGCACTCCAATACGCTCGACGACGGGGCCTGTCTCCGGCCAACCTAGCAGGTCTACCGGGCTCGGTCAGTCGTTGGGCAGCTCGCAACGCAGGGCGCTCAGCAGGGTGCGAAGTTTGACGGTCGTCTCGGCCAGCTCGGCGCGCGGATCCGACGCCGCGACGATCCCGCCGCCCGCACTCGCCCGCAGCGTCCGCCGATCGGCGGCGAGCTCGCCGCCGCGAATCGCCACGACCCATTCGCCGTCGCCGTCGTCGCCGCACCAGCCCACCGCGCCGCCGTAGAAGCCGCGTCGCGGTTCATCGGTCGCGATCGCGTCCAGGGACGCGGTGAACGGGGTGCCGTTGACGGCGGGGGTCGGGTGCAGCAGCAGGGCCAGGTCGAGGGCAGTGGTCGACGGGTCACGCAGCACGCCGTGAATGGGTGTTGCGAGGTGCCAGACCTGTTCGGTGCTGAGGAGCTCGGGCGCGTCGGGGATGCGCAGTTCCGTGCAGACGGGGGTCAGTTGCTGCCGGATCCAGTCGATCACGAAGGCGTGCTCGTCGTGATTCTTCGTGCTGGACAGCAGTTCGCGCGCCTGGGCCGCGTCATCGGCCGGATCGGTGCGGCGCGGCAGGGTTCCCGCCAGCGGATTCAGGCTGACGCGGTCGCCGTGCCGCGCGACCAGCACCTCGGGTGTCGCCCCGATCAGCGTCTCGGCGGATCGTCCCGCCGCGGACAGGTCGACCGCGTACACCGCGGCATTCGGATGCCTGGTGAGCAGATGTGCCGCCAGTACCTCGGGATCCAGCGGCGCGTCGGCCTCCAGCACGATCGACCGTGCGGCCACTACCTTGCGCAGCTCGTTCGCCGGGTCACCCAGTTGCTCGACCAGCTTCGTCACACGCGCGACATGTTCTGCCGCACTGGGTATTTCGGCCACCACGCGGACGCCGGGCAATTCCGGGAGCGCCGCGGGTCGCCACGGTCCCGCCGTGTGTAGCACCGTCTCCGGTTGCCAGAGCGCCGCGGGTTCGCGTGGATCGAAGGGGAGCGCTCCGACGATCAATGTCGGTGCCGCGCCGGACGAGTCGTGCTGTTTCTCGGCCGAATCGGTGACGTGGTCGGGCCGTTTCTGCCACGCACGCAGCGCCGCCACTGCCTGCCGAGGGTCGGAGTACGCCTGGCGCACCCCTGACGTCCGCAACACCGCGTCGGGTCGAGCGAGCAGGAATTCGTTCATGGTGCTTCGACCATAACGCCGCCGATGTGGCGCCGATCCGGGAGAGCGACGGAACTCTCACCGCGCGACGGCGCCACGAAGTTCCGGGGTGGCGAACCGCTACTGCTCCGGTGGCACCAGGAAGACCGGCCGGTGCCCGTGCTTGAGAACGGCCTCGGCGACGCTGCTGTGCAGCAGCGCGCGCAACCCCGTGGCACCGCGCGTACCGGCCACGATGATGTCGACGTCGAGCTCATCGGCGCAGTCCACAATGGTGTTCCAGATCGTGGTGGTGCACTCGGCGGTGCGCGGTTCGGCGTCGATTCCGGCCAGTTCGGCCAGGTGCACGCCTTCGGCGTTGATCTTGCGGGCGTCGGAGTAGGCGATGTCCTCCACCTCCTCGTCGGGCACCCAGTCCGGCTGCATCACCCCGGCGAGCCCGGAGATACGCGCGGCCTGGCGCACCATCGGTTCCCATGCGGTGAGCAGAATCGCGCGTTCGGCGGTCAGGAATCGTCCCGCGTACTCGATGGCTCGTTTGGCGTGTTCGGAACCGTCGTAGGCGATGAGCATCCGATCGCATGCCATGACGACCTCCTGCGCTGGTCGGAGCAGCTTTTCCCTCAGGTTACCCGCGGATGTGTGTATCAATCCGAACCACCGTGGTGGGGTTCGCGCCGGGAGCGGGCTACCGTGGAGCGCATGCGGAAATCGCCTGTGGTCGTGTTCGCAGTCCTCGCCGCCGTTGCCACCGCCTGTTCGGGAGGTTCGTCGAACGAGACGACGCCCGCGGCGGGTAGCAGCGGAGTGGCCGCCCCCTCTGCCGCCGGAGAGCCGAGTTCGCCAGGGTCGGCGACTCCGACCCAAAGCAATTGCGGCGCAGACTATCTCGCCAAGCTCTCCCAGCGGGAGAAGCTGGCCCAGCTGCTGACCGTCGGCATCACCGGTTCGGCGGACGCGTCGAACGTGGTGAGTTCGGAGCAGGTGGGCGGCATCTTCGTCGGCAGCTGGACCGATCCGAGCCTGCTGGACAAGTCGGCGCTCGACGCGGTGAAAGCGCAGGCCAAGGTCCCGTTGATGGTGACCATCGACGAAGAGGGCGGGCGGGTCTCGCGCGCGAAGAACGTGATCGGCGCCGCGCCGTCGGCCCGTGAGATCGCGCAGACCCAGACCCCTGAGCAGTACTACCAGTTCACGCTGACCAGGTCGAAGGCGCTGAAGGATCTGGGCATCACCGTCGATTTCGCTCCCGATGTCGATGTGAGCAGCCAGCCCGACGACAGTGTGATCGGCGACCGCTCCTACAGCGACGACCCGAAGGTCGTCACCGAATTCGCGGGCGCCTACATCCGCGCGGCCAACGAGGTGGGCCTCGGTTCGGTGATCAAGCACTTCCCCGGCCACGGCTCCGGTTCCGGTGACTCGCACACCGGCGCCGTCACCACCCCGCCGCTGGACCAGATGCAGAACACCGACCTGGTGCCGTTCCGTGAGCTGGTGAACTCCGGCGCGGCGGTGATGGTCGGCCACCTCGACGTGCCCGGCCTGACCGAGCCCGACGTGCCCGCCAGCATCAGCCCGGCCGCGATGACGCTGCTGCGCGAGGGTAAGGGCTACGGCGCCGCCCCCTACGACGGCCCGATCTTCACCGACGATCTCAGCGGCATGGCCGCCATCACCGCCCGGATGTCCATCGCCGACGCGGTCGAGGCCACGCTCGTCGCGGGCGCCGACAACGCGCTGTGGATCAGTAGCGATGCGGTGCCGCAGGTACTCGACCGTTTGGAACAGTCGGTCGCGAGTGGCAAACTGCCCGCCGACCGGGTCGACACTTCCGTACTGCGGATGGCGCGCTACAAGGGCGTAGCGCTGGGCTGCTGATCGCACCCGGCGACTGTGCGGCAAATGAGCGCGGGTGAACTTACCTTGGAGTAAGATAGGTGGTTCACCCTGCGGTAGGAGAGTGGATGGCAGGCGGGACCAAGCGACTTCCCCGGGCAGTTCGCGAGCAACAGATGCTCGATGCCGCCGTCGAGGTATTCGCACGCAAGGGCTTCCACGACACGTCGATGGATGCGATCGCCGCCGAGGCGAAGATCTCCAAACCCATGCTCTACCTGTACTACGGCTCCAAGGACGAGCTGTTCCGCGCCTGCATCCAGCGCGAGGGTCTGCGTTTCATCGAGGCCGTCGCGCCCGCGGGTAACCCGCACTTGACCCCGCACGAACAGGTCCGCACCGCGCTGGAGGGTTTCCTCGATTTCGTCGACCGCAATCGGCAGTCCTGGCAGGTTCTCTACCGTCAGGCTATCGGTCAGCAAACTTTTGCCGCCGAAATCGACAATGCCCGTGAGCGCGTCATCGAGCTCACCGCGAAACTGCTGGAATCCAGTGCCAAGAACGCCGACCCCGGCACCAATTTCGAGGTCGTCGCGGCGGCGGTGATCGGTGCGGGTGAGGCCATCGCCGACCGGGTCGCGAGCGGGCGGATCGAAGTGGCCGAGGCGGTCGACCTGCTCGACGATCTGGCCTGGCGCGGTCTGGCCGGCCGGAAGAAGATCGACTAGCGGTTGCGCCCGGCCCCGTCGGCTGCGATCGTGCACGGTTGACGTTTCACGACAGACGGGGTGGCAGTGTTCGGTGTGTTGAAGCCGTGTGCGCACGGCGCGGCGAAATATGGCATCGATCCGGGGCAGTGGCAGGCACACATGTGCGGGCTGTGTCTGGGTCTGCGAGACGGGCACGGTCAGTTGGCCCGCGCCGCGACCAACACCGACGCGATCGTGCTCAGTGTGCTCACCGAGGCGCAGTCGGGCGCGAGTGCGCGCACGAGCGCCGGTCCGTGTCCGCTGCGCGGGATGAAGCGCGCGTCGGTGGTCGCCGCGAACGCGCCGGGTGTGCGGTTGGCCGCCACGGCGTCACTGCTGCTGGGCGCGGCCAAGATCGGCGATCACGTCGAGGACGGGGACACCTCCGTCCTCACCCGCCGACCGATGCGGCGGGTGTCGAACGCCTGGGCCGCGCGAGCTCAGCAGCAGGCTGATCTGATCGGGCTCGATGTGGGGCCCATGCTGACCGCGATCGCCACCCAGTCCTCGATGGAGTCCCGCGCGGCGGTCGAGGTGATCACGCTCGAGGAACTCACCGGGCCGACTCAACTCTGTGCCGCGACCCTTTTCGGGCACACCGCCACCCTGGCCGGGCGTCCGGAAAACGTTGCGGCCCTTCAGGAGATCGGTCGGCACGTCGGCCGCATCGCGCATCTGGCCGACGCCATCGAAGACCTCGAGCGCGACCGCGCCCGTGGCCGTTTCAATCCGCTGGAGGCCACCGGCACGGATATGCCCCGAGCCTACGATCTGTTGCGCGAGAGTGAATCCCGCATCCGGCAGGCCGCGTCCGAGGCCGAGCTCGACCAGCTGCCGACGGTGCGCTGGGCGCTGCTCGATCCGCTGGCGAGCCTGTTGCGCAGCCTCGGTCGAGGTCTCGGCATCGCGGTCGGCCATGCCTGCCGTACTTCAGTTACGGCGCAACAGCATTCGCCGTACGAGTTCCCGTCCCCGCCCGGACGGCGCCCCGGCAGACCGGGGCCGTTCAAGGCGAGTGGACTCGTGCTCGGCGTCTACTGCACCGGCATGGCCTGCTGCGTCGACCACACCAGCCCGTGCACCGGCGAACAGAAGGACGCCTGGGCCAAGAAATGCGACTGCGGCAGTTGCTGCGACTGCGGTGAGTGCTGCGGCAACTGCTGCGGCGAGGACTGCTGCTGCGGTGACTGCAGCTGCGATTGCGGCTGCTGACGAAAAGGCTCGCGCGGTGGCGAAT
>NZ_JBHWZY010000003.1:0-26047 GCF_042727815.1 Nocardia sp. NPDC060220 | reverse complement strand
CTGCTCGGCGCCGGCCTGTCCTCCGAAGACATCGCCTACCTCCTACCCTGCGCGGAAGGCGAAACCCCCACCCTCCCCGCCTGCCCAGACCTGCTGTCCGCCATGCGAACCCGCCTGAACCGCATCGACGACCACATCGACCGCCTCACGCAATCCCGCGAAGCCCTGGCCGTCTACATCGCCGCCGCCGAACGCACCATCGGCGACACCTACCCACCCTTCGACGGATCCGAACCGACCCCCGCCTGAGCGATGGTCGTCGGCCGGATCCGGTCGGCAGACCCGACCGCCGAGTGGCTCAGGCTGTCCCCACTCGCCGCCGCAGCAGGCAGAATTCGTTGCCCTCGGGGTCGGCCAGCACGTGCCAGGTTTCGGCGCCGGTCTGTCCGATGTCGACCTTGCGGGCACCCGCACCGAGCAGACGCTCGAGTTCTTCGTCCTGATCGCGGTCGGTGGCGTTCACATCGAGGTGCATCGGCAATTTCCCCCGCCTGGGGTCGGTGCTGACGCTGAACAGCAAAGTGGGCTGCGGCCCACCGAATTCGGTTCCCGGCGCGCCGATCTGGACATCACCCTCGTCCCGATCGAGCACGACATAGCCGAGCACTTCGCACCAGAATCCCGCCAGCAGTTCCGGGTCGGCGCAATCGATGACGAGTTCGGTGATCTTGCAAGCCATGAGGCGACCCTACGCCCGCACCCGACACCTCACGCCTGATGAACACCAGCCTTGGGCCAGACCCCATCGTCCCGATGCCCCCGTATCGCCATCCCCGCCACCCACACCGTCATGTGGTCGTTCCGCCCGTCCTCCACCCTGACCGAATAATCCACAGCACTGACCCTCAGCACCCGAAATTTGGCTCAGTCGGAGAAGGCTGCTTCGAGCTCGCTGCCGATGCGTTCCTGCTCGTCCTGGTCGAGCAGGACCGGCTCGAAATTACGCGATCTGACATGGTCGATGAACTCATTGGGAACCGCGATTCCGTACTCCCGCACGAAGTATCCCCAGTATGCGGACCACACCCAGGTGCCGTCGCTCGACATCCCGGTCGGTACGCCGTGGCCCCGTGCCGGGTCGAGCGGGTCGGCCATCGACTGCGTCGTGACCAACGATTGACACTCCAGCAGGTAATGCGAAAGCGGTTCGCGGAGTTCGTCATCCAGATGTCCGACGAGATCGGCCAAACTGACTTCTGGCCAGTCGCCGATTCTCTCGCGAGGGTCCTCCGAAAAATCGGGCAGTAGCTTCACCCTTCAGCCCCCTCGCTACCGTTGCGTCGATTCCTGCAATGTCCGGGCGGCTCGCGTCCGACGTACCGACTACACCTCGAATGTCTCCGTTGTCGGCCACGTGCCGTTGCGCTGCCGACTCCACGCCGCCCTCGCGGCCACCATCGGGGCCAACGGTGTGTACGGAGTGGCTTCCAGGGTGACCTTGTCGATGGTCAGATTGAGGTCTTCGCTGGTCGGCGGGGTTGTCGCCAGCGATTCGACCGTCACCAGGTACTCGATCGTCTCCGGGTCCTGCCGGATCTGTTGGAGCGTCAGTCGATTCAGTGGGGGATAGATCTGTTCGGCTTGGATCGGAGTCCCGGTCTCGATCGCTGCGTCGTACATCTCGCCGATCGTCGTCAGTGCCAGGCTCGACTGCGTGGTGACCACTCCGGTCTCCTTGTCCACCACGTAGCTCGCCAGGCCTGGACCCGTCCTCTCCGCGATCTCCGCCGGGGTCAGAATCTCGCGGCAGATCCAGGCGTGTCGGCTCTGAAGGAGACTGAACTCCCGCGCTGGGAATATCTGAGCCAGGTAGTCCCGCACTTGTTCCGCTGTTCGCAGTTGTGGCGGCTCCATTCGCTGCTCCCTGTTGGTCAACCGTCATGAATCTGAACGAAGAGGATTGAGACAGGTCCGTCGGGGGGCAAGCCCACCGTTCGGGGCATAGAGACTTCCGGTCGGCCCAGCTGCCATTTGCGGGCATATCGTCTACATCCGGTCTGGAGGCGAATGATATTCGATTTGTAAGTCGCCGACCGGAACGCCCTGTCGAGCGAGGCTGTCGACAACTTGTTCGGTGAACCGTCGTGCTGGGCGGTAATGACTGCTCTGGTCGCTGATCAGCCGTATGCGCCCCTCCCTGGCGTCGAGCTCACCGGCGCCTGCGGCAGGTTCTCCCGCGAGGAAACTGGAGTGATGAAATTCGCCTAGCACGTGATGCGGTGAGGAGTAGAGGGTTCCGCCGCTATCCATGACGAAAATCGCCCGCCCTCCCTCCGGTGACCATAATGTACGAGCGCTGCTTGTATCGTACAACTGACCCCTTGTGTCATAGAGCAATCCATCGCGGACGGTAAGGCGATAAGCTTCCCGCTCATCGGATGTCAAGTAGGCTACCTGCTTGCCGTCCCAGACGGAATTGCCAGCTATATTCTCGTCGCGAAAATTGGATTGAATCGGGGTTGTCATATATTCGTCGGTAAATGTCTCGAAATCTTCGGCTGTCAAACGTGTTACTGTGCTGGGGTCTATTCGCGTTGCCGACAGTAACTCATCGATGACATCGCTTCGGTCGGGCTCGTGCGTGGCATCGACCAGAACGATGTCATCGCTGTCGTCCCAAAATGGGGTGAACATGCCGATGACTCTGCCGGATCTCATCTTCAACGGAATGAAGGTGCCGAATTCGGTTCCCCAGTAGAATCCGCGGGAGATTCTGCTCTCGACGTCGTTGACGCTCGACGAAATGCGTGCGATCGGTGTCGCATTCTTGAAAGCCGATATGCTGTCCTCGGGCAATCGATGATAGGGTAGCGCGGGCCATGGGCGCATACTGTCCATGCGTGCAAGAACTCGACTGACGAATTCGCGCAGCTCCGCGGGTTCTTGGCGCATCGGTATAACTGCCGGGATAGGCGAGGCGTGTGCCAGGCCATCCGACAGCACCTGATATTCCTCATCCTGAGTCATTGTGGAGAGGGGCTCGGTTACCAGCGCATACGCGATCCTGTCGACAACGCTGTCGTCGAGCTCCTTCTCGAACTGCACTGAGTACAGTATCGAATTAATGACACCCTGCCAGTGGTTCACATCGCTCCGTTCATTGTGGTGGCGCCTCGAAATGTACTTGTCCTGGAGTAATTGGGATGCCCATGTTCCTGAGTAGATTGATGGCCTGCATCGTGTGCCCGCGAGAGGGTCGGTAATGTCCGCTAGAGTCGGTGAGCATCTGGAGTTCGCCGCCGATTACCGCCAATTCTCCCGCTGCGGCAACATTTCCACCAGAAAGGAAGCTGGAATGATGGAAAAGTCCTGGCTCATGATAGTTCGATGCATATAGATTGCCATGCTCGTCCATGACGAAAATTGCGCGGCCCGCACCGCCCCATGCGGTAGTGCCCGAACTTGTATCGAACAATTTCCCGTCGGCCGTGTAGATCTTTCCATCTACGATATAGAGCCTTGTCCTTTGGCGTAAGGATTCATCCAGATACGCCACCCGTAGCGGGTGCGGCCAGACGGAATTCCCGACCTCGTGCTCCCCTCGGTAAGTGGAATTCATTTCCTGTGTTGTATAGGGCGGGCCGACGCTGTACGGAAGGTCCGAAAAATCTTGCGGTGCCGTCGATTGTCGGGGGCTGCTCTCCTCGGGAGGAGTTCTCGGCGCAGCCGACGGAGGTCGCTGAATCGGCGGGGTAGGTGGTGGCATGGCCGGAATGCTTCGACGCGGCCGCACTCCGAAGAGCTTTCGGACAATTCGTCGCATCGCTCCGGGTGAGCGCTGGTCGGGATGTGGTGCTGCTCCCCATGATTGGTGCCACTGGGGAGTCTGGGGAGTGACATCAGGATTGTTCCAGCCGGAGGAAGAGTTCGAGGCGCCTGTCGACGACATCGAACCGGGTGGGTTCGTCGGAGGAGGGGTCGATTCAGGTGCGCGATGATTCGGTGCCCGAGAGGGGATTTGGGTGCGGCTGTTCGCTGGCGTCGGAGCATGCTGGGCGTGGCTCTGATCCGGCGATGCTGTCCGAGCAGAGTTCGGATGAGGAGACGCGGCGTTGAGCGCGCTCACTGGTGAATCAGCACGGTTAGCCAGGTTCGCGGGCTGCGAGGGAAGATCCAAGGACGAATCGGTTGTGACAGGGCCCGGAGCGGTTCGTGAGGAAGTAGGCGGCGATGTCGGTACGGCCTGGTCGATTTCGTTGTTGATCCGCTGAACGTCGCTGGGCGAAAGTTCGTTCTCTGTCGCCGGGTCCAGCCCGAGCTGTTCTCGCAACATTGCGGTGAGGGTGTCGAGGTCGGCGTCGGTCGGCGTGCTGTGCGGATTCGCCTGGTCGAGATCGATGCTCATATCAGCCGCAGACGGGTCGCTGACCGGGACGAGATCGAACATCATCCAATCGCCGGACGGGAGCCGGCTTCCTCGGTTGAAGCGGAGATCGACCGCGAACTGGGCGCGTTCGATCAGCGCCTGGACGAGTGCCGGATCGAGGCTGCCGCCGCCGGATATGTGTAGGCCGATCCGGAGCATCGACACGGGCTGACTGAACGCGGTAGTGAATCTGCCCAGGGTGAAGCGGCGGTTGCCACGTGAGTCGGTGACCGGCCGAACTCCGCCATCGGGCCGTTGGCGACGCAAATTCTCGCGAGCGGCTCGCGATTGGTTCGCTTCGTGCACCTGCTGCGGTGTCGGTGACGTCTGCGGGGTCGGTCGAGGAGACTGCTCGGCGCCGGTATCGGTCGGCGGCCGCACTACCGGGTTCGTCGATGGCGCGGTCGCGGCACCTGTGCGGTCAGTCGCAGGCGGAACAGCGGCTGGACGCTGATGTGGTGCCGAATCCGGTGACGGCGCAGGGGGACTCGACGGGGAATTCGGCGGTTGATCGCTTGCGCTGCTGTGACCGCCGGATTGGCGCGGCAGGGGGTTGTTCAGGCTTGGAAGTTGCCCGCCTTGATCCAGACTCCGTCCTGCCGGTGACGAGTCATCGCTGTGCCCGCTGTTCGCACGGCCATCGCGTCCTCCTTCCCGTCCGCGACCTTCACCGAGTAGTCCGCTTTGTTGATTGTCAGGGACCGATTGAGATTGTGATCCGCCCCGCCGAACCGGTACGTCACTTCCTGGTCGGTCTCCGACTCCAGTCGGAAGACCAGATACATTGCCATAGATCGAACTCCATTCATCGATGTTCTCGCCGGTACGAGAGTGCTGCATCGCTTCCCAGTTGAAGCTCAGATTGGCGAACTGGTGAGCCTCCTGATACGGCGCCCCTGGATGGCTTTCATAATATTGCGCTTCGGCCAGCTCGTGCTCCAGCAAGACGATGTCGTCGGGAGTCGCTCGGCCGAGGGACATCCGCATCCAGGCTTCGGCGATATCGGCGTACGCGTCGTATCGCCGATATTCGATCCCTACGTCATTACCGTCGTCGTCGGTAATGCTCAGTGGATGCTCTTCTCTGAAGAGATGATCTTTGATCCGCTCCAGCTCGGCCCGATCGAATCCCACGGAGCCATCGTGGCGCTGAACGTCGGCGAGTGCTGCGACCATTCCGTCGATGTCATTGTCTGTACTGCGGATGTGGTCGTAAGCGTTGTTGGCCCAGGCATCCTGCGCCTCGGTGTCGTAGACGTTGCGTGGGCGCCTGGCGCCACCTGCCTCGACATACGATGATCGCTCTGCGGGTGAAGCGGTATCTGACGCCGGGGTGGGGTCGGCGGTCGGCGTGCCGGTAGGCGGCGGTGGAGCCAGGTTGTGATCGATTGTCGGCGCCGACACCGGCGGCGGCGTGGTGACGACGGGAGAAGCGGTCGCCGGGTTGGTATCCGGGTCGCCGGTTACCGTTCGATCGTTTCCTCGATCGGCCAGATTCCCGTTGTCCGGCTGAGCATCTCGGCCCATGCTGTCGCTTCCGAGAGCGGGCCTCCGCTCGGATGGAAGTACAGGGTTTCCTTGTTGATCGTGATCAGTTCGGCCGTTTCCGGGTTGCTCGGTTGATCCAGGTCGGTCACGTGGACTTGATACTGGACTGTCTGTGGGTCCTCGTAGGTTTTCAGCAGGTGGATTCGACGGAGTGGGGGATACACCTGGCCCCCCTGGATCGGTTGGCCCGTTTCGATCGCCTGGTCGAATTCCTCCCCGATCATGTCCGGCGGCAGGCTCCGGTGAGCTGTCACGACTCCCGTTTGTTTGTTCAGTACGTAGTTCCCCAGCCCCAAGCCCATACCCTGATCCAATTCCTCCTGGGAGAGAATCGCTTGGGCCACCCAGCCGTGTCTGGTCTCCATCATCTGGAACTTCTGGTTCGGCCCGAACACTGTGGTCAGCAGCTGGTTGGCCTGTTCCGCCGTGAGAATTGGCTCCGGCATTCTGGATACCTCCGTGTGCGTCGATGGGAATGAAGTCCAGCGCGGCCGAGCGGGCGACCATGTCGGGGGGTGGGACGTCGGAGGTGGCGCCCGACTGCGGATCCCACCATACGGGCCCTGCTGCGCCGGGCGGGTAGACAATGACTGTTGCGTGCGAGGCAAGGATCAGGGGGGAACCGTCGGCGTTGAATCGAGGATTTCCATTGCTGTCGCGTGCGTGCCAGCAGTTGATGACCAACGCAGCCGAGCCTGGACCGAGGCCGGCGATATGGTTGTGCAATTCGCGGAACTGATCTTGGATCGGTAGTCCAGGGAAATGGCTCAAACTCCGGCCGAGCCAATTTTCGGCTCGTGCGGTGCCGAATCGTTCGCCGCTGCGGTTATCTCGGGAGCCGTTCGGCAGTGGGTCGGGCCACCGTGGCGCCGAGACCTGAGGAACACCGTAGAACGACGACAACGCTGAGAGGGAACAGTCGAGGCAGTTATTGCTTCGGCCGCCCCGAGTCGGGCCGCCGTCGTTGACCGACGTGCCGTATGGGTGCGTTCGAGGGTCGGCGCCGATCGTGAATCCACTGCCGTCGCGTAGTTGGTCCTCAACTCGTTGCTGGTGAGCCGCCTGCTCGACGGGCTCGAGGCGACCCGGGGCCATAACCCGCGTGTCGGAGGGGTTGGCGAAGCGGGCCGGCGTGTTGGCTCGGGCGATGTCGTTGCTGATCGTGCGGAGGTCATCCGGACTCAGCGGGGTGTCCGGCGTGCTTCGCGGCAAGCCCATGTGTTCGCGAAGATCGTTGGACACGTCGAACTGGTGTTGCTGGGTGTTCAGGCGCAGATCGGCTGCGTTCGGGTCGGTGGTGAACTCGAGGTCGACCAGGAACTGGTCGCCGACCGACGGGGCGCGGCTGAGGAGATCCTGACCGTGGTTGAAGGCGGCATCAACCACGCTCTGGGCGTATTCCATTTCCAGGTTCAGCTCGGCTGGCGTCATCAGGTGCGCGTTCGGGATGTGGGCGCGGATGGTGGCTACCGAGACCCATCGGCTGCCGACCTGGAAGCGGCGAATTCGGTATGAGGGCCGTGGTTGGGACGGGCTCCGGTCGACGGTGGTTGTGCGGCCGTCGTGCGGCGGTTGGTTACGCAGCGCCTCGCGCAGAGGGCGGGCGTCAGGGCTGTGACCTGGGTTGGGTACCTGGCTCGTCGGAGTCGGAGTCGGAGTGGGCGTGAGGGTTTGTGGTGTTGTCCGAGTGGGGTCGGTGGTCGGGGTAGAGCCAGGTCGGCTGTCGGGACTGGTTGCTGTGTGTGTTTCAGACACTGCTGGCGGAGTTGTCGGCCTAGGCGGAGACGGGGTCTGGTCGGTTGACAGCGCAGTCTGGGTGGTCGGGGTCGAGGCGACCTGTGCTGGAGTTGTTGTGGGGGGCGATGTGGGGGTGTTCGATCTGGGCGACGGCGGTGCTGATGCTGGAATCGGGCTGATCGGGGGTGTCGGCGTGGACGTCGGAGTGGCGATGGGCGGTGTGCTGGCTGTGGTGGGAGTTGTTGTGGGCGTGGGGTTTGCGGTTTGAACTGTGGGCGTAGTCGAGGCTGTGGCCGTGGCCGTCGATACTTCTGAAGCGGTCGGCCGAGTGGTGTCGGTAGGGGTGTGGGTGGGGTTGTTCGACGGAGTTGCCGGTTGGGAGGTTGTGGACAGCGGCGAACCGGTGGTTGCGGCGGGAGTCGAAGTCGGTGATTGCTGTGTGGCCGACTCCTGCGTGGGTGTCGATGTGGTTGGTTGTTGGGTGGTCGAATCCGGCGTGTTGGTGGGGGCTGGTGTCGTGGGTTGGGGATTCGCCGGTGTCGTGGGAGTGGTGGCGGCGTGTCCGTTGTCGCTCGGAGTCGGGTTCTGTTGCCCGCTATTGGTATTCGGGGTCGTATCGGTGGGGGTGTTGGGCTGGGTCGAGGAATCCTGGGTCGGGAGGTCCAGCGACGAGCTTGTGGGGTTGGGCGTCGAGGTGTCGCCTGTGGGCGGTGTGTTCGTGGGGTTGTTCGAGGGTGAGGTGTCGCCGGTCGACGGTGTTTCGGTGGGGGCGTTGTTGTTCGGGGTCGATGGCGACTCGCCGGTCTGGGGTGTCGCGGTGGGGGTGTCGCTGTTCGGGTTCGATGGTGTGGTGTCGCCGGTCGGTGGGGTCGGATTGGACCCGTTGCCGTTCGGGCTGGACGGTGTCGTTTCGCCGGGGGAGGGGGATCCGTTGGACGAGGGTGCGGTTTGCCCGGCGTCGGTGGATCCGTTGCTGTTCGGGCTCGACGGTGTGGAGTCTCCAGTGGGCGGAGTATCGTTCGCGCCGTTGCCATTTGGGCTCGAAGGTGTGGATTCTTCCGGTGCCGAGTTGTTGGGCGAACCATTTTGTGGGGTTGCGCCGTCCTCGGTAGGAGCGGTGGATGCTGGGTTCGTTGATCCGCCGGTGTCGCCGTTGCTCGGCGTTGCCGGCGCGTTCGGGCCGGTGTTGTCGGATGCGTTCGGGCTCTGATCACCGGAGGGGGTATCGGTCCCCGCGGGCGTGGTGGACCCGGGAACGTCGGTGCCCAGATCGGGAACGGTGGGGGCCGTGCTGTTTCCACCGTGGCTACTGGATTCCAGCGCGCTCTGGACGCCACCCGCTCCAGCGCTGGTGAAGGTGTCGACGCCGACATCCAGTTTGAATTCCTGGCCGAGGAAGGCCGCGCCGACTCCTGCGGTGGCGACCTGGGCGGAGAGGTCGGCGCCCAGTTCGGTGACGGTGCCGCCGACGACCTTGCCCGCGAGTTTGCCCGCGGTAGAGGACGCGACATCGCCGAGCGCGCCGGTGCCGCCGCCGAGCAGGCCGCCTGCCGCGCCGCCGACCGCGCCGCCGAAGGTGGCCAGGCCCAGATCGGTCCAGCCGAACTTGTCGGTGGAGCGGTCGCCCTTGGCTACCTGGATCAGCCGTGCGCCGAGATCGGTGCCGCCTTCCTCGAGTGCTTCGAACGCGGCGCCGCGCAGCGCTAACCGGGCGGCCGCCTTCGCGGCGCCGCGGGTGAGCATGCGGGCGATGAGCTGCTTGATCGCCACCCGCACCGCGACCTGGGCGGCCACCCGGGCGGCCACACCGGCGACGGCGCCGACACCTGTCCACGAGGTCGCGATCGCCGCACCGATCTCCACCGCGGCGATGACCATCGTCGCGATGATCACCAGTTTGGTGTGCTCGATATCGTTGGCGCCGTCTTCGAGTAGTTCGGCCTGTTTCGCACACCACTTGCGAACAGCGGTGAAGGTCGCTTCGTCGCCCGACAGCAGCTTGTCGCGGTAAGCGGTGATGGCGGTGTGGGTTTCGCCTTCGGACAGCGCTGTCAGGGCGGCGTTCAGTGCGAGGGCGGCGTTGTCGTCGACCGTGTCGAGGGTGTTGGCCATGGCGGTCCACCCGTCGGCGACCCGGCGCATCGCCGTTTCGTCACCTTCGGGCCAATCACCCGCGCCGAGAATGTACTTGGCGACCCAGGCGAGCTCGTCGGGGATTTCGATGCCCACTACAGCGACCCCGTGGCCTTGTCGATTTCACCGGCGCGCGTCGTGTCCTGGGTCTGTAGTGCTTCGGCGACCTTGACCATGTTCTCGCCGAGTTGGGTCATCACCGTCGCCAGGCCGGTCACCGCCTTCTGGCCGGGCTCGACGCCCGGGGTGTAGTTCTTGGCGAACGACTGGCCGATCTCGTCGCTGCCCCAGCACTCACCTTCGGCCGCGATCACGGCCGCCAGCTTCTGGGCGCCGGTGGTGATCGTGTCGGCGACCGAGGTGAACGACGGCTGAGTGCCGCGCAGCGCTTGCGGGTCGGCTTTCAGCGAGCTCATCGGAGGTATCCGCGATTGCGGAAGTATTCGCCTTCTTCGTCGTCGGTGTCATCGACGAGACTGTGTGGTGAGTCCGTGACCGGTTCGGGGTCCGGTGGCGGTGGCGGGGTCAGCTGGGCGATGAGGTCTTTCATGCTGGGGGCGCCCGGGATCAGGTCGGGAAGGTCCGGCATATTCGCGCTCAGGTCCGACAAGGGGGCGAGGGCTTGCTGCTGGGTCTGGGCCGCTCGGGCGGCCACCTCGGCGATCGCCTCGGTGACCGATCGGCCGAGGGACTCCGGGGTCGACCTTCTGAAGGCATCCGGCTCGATGTGGACCTCCGAGATCCCCGCGATGGTCCCCGAGACGCGGACCAACCCGTCCGCCGACCAGGCGGTCACGAGCTGGGTGGCCTGGGACCGGGCGTCGAGTAGAGCCGACTTCTCAGCAGTGAAGGTATCGAGCATCGAATCGATCTGCGCACGTAAAGCGTTGTTCGACGCCTGTGTCGGCGCCGACCAGTCCTCGTTCATGAGACCCTCGATCTGTCGGAATGCACGTCATATGGTTGGACGCGCGAGACCCGTCGAGGGTTGCATGGTGTGACGTAGATCTCTACCGCTAGCGGGCCGGTGAGCCGACGATGATGCTGCCGACGTTGCACTCTTCGAGTTCGTCGAGGCCGGTGGCCGCGGCGAAGGCGGAGGTGTCGCTGAAGCCCTGGGCCACGACGCCGAGGTGCATGGCGGTGGCGGCCAGGTAGACGGTCTGCATGAGGACGCCGACGTGTTTGAGGATGTTGGCGTAGGCGACCTGTTCGTAGCTCCACATGACGCGGCCCGCGCGGGCCGAAACCAGCAGCAGGACTTGGGGTTGCGCGCCGCCGGCCAGCGTCGCCGAGGTGGATTTGAGGAGCTTCTGGACGGCGGGGGCGTCGGCGGGTGCGACCGGGCGCAGGGCATGGTCGGCCGAATCGTAGTGGTACATGCCGTTTTCCAGGCCGGCGACATTGCGCACCACGGGGTAGATCTCGAGTTCGTAGGCGCCGCCGCCGGAGGGGTAGGGGCGGGAGCCGTCCTCACGGGTGCGGGCGGTGCGGAACAGCAATTCGCCCAGCTGGATCGAGGTGATGGGGGCGGCGTCGTCGAAGGCGCGGGTGGAGACCCGGTCTTCGATGGTGGCGGCCAGACTCGGATCGGACACGCGCAGCGACACCAGATCCGGCGTCGCCAAAGCGACCGGCTCGCCGTCGAACGACGCGCGGCGCAAGGGCAATTCGGGGAACTGGCCGTCGGCCCAGCGGGTGGGGCCGAAATCGTCCCAGGTCACCGTGCGGGCGCCGAGGGTGCTGCGGCGGTGGAACCACAGGTCGGGGGTGTTCCAGGAGCGAGTGGTGAACTCGCGCTCCTCCTCGTCGCCGTCGACCAGGAAGCCGCACCACTGCAGGTCGGCCATGAACTGGGTCTTCACGGTGGCGGGCACCGGCGAATCGGCGGCGAGGGGGCCGTCGAGCAGGGCGAGCAGGCGCGGGTCGTGGATGCGCAGGTCGCACCAGGCCTGCGGGTGTTCGAGGACGAAGCCCTGGTTGTCGCGGTGCAGGACAGCGAATTTCGACAGGGTCGCCGACCAGGTGGGCAGGGCCACCGTGGGGCGCGGGGCGGGGTCGGCGAAGGGACGGATGCTGTAGAGGTCACGGCCGCCGTCGCGGACTGTCACCGACAGCCAGCCGCCGTCGGTGAGCTTGCGCATCAGTGCGGTGATGTCGTCACCGGCTGCCGCGGTCGCCATTTCCGCCGCGGTCGCCGGGCCCTGGTTCAGGGT
Source organism: Nocardia sp. NPDC060220 (assembly GCF_042727815.1). Classification (NCBI taxonomy): domain Bacteria; kingdom Bacillati; phylum Actinomycetota; class Actinomycetes; order Mycobacteriales; family Nocardiaceae; genus Nocardia; species Nocardia sp. NPDC060220. The sequence continues at coordinate 14,047 of NZ_JBHWZY010000003.1, read as the reverse complement.
TTTCAGCGCTTGCAGCGCCCCCGCGCCCAGACCGGTCAGCTTCTCGTTGCGCGGCGGATTGAGCAGCACCGCGCCGACGGGAGTCGTCAGGCAGGTGACGCCCGCGCGCAGGGCGAATCGGGTCTGGGCGGGGTAAGCGGAGGCGAGCACGGTGAAATCCTCGGGGGTAGAACCGGTCTGGGGCAGAGCCTATTTCGCGGCGGCGGCGAACGCGGGCTCGAGCTTGTCCAGCATGTACGGCACCGACAGTGCGCTGGGCTGGTTGATCGCGCTGATCTCCTGCGTGGTCAGGAACACGACCGAACCCTTGCGCACCGACGGCAGATCGGCGTAACCGGGCAGCTGCCGGTACTTCTCGTCGAGGCCGGGGGAGTAGCCGGCCAGCAGCAGGTCTGCGGTGAGCTCGTCGACCTTCTCCGGCGACAGCGCCAGGCGGCCCTGGTTGGCGGGCAGCGCGGTGAGGTTGGCCGGAATGCCCATGCCGAGTGCGGTGAACACCTTGGCCGAACCGTCGTTGGGGTCGGTGAGCACCATCAGCTGTGCGGGGCTGGCGAGCCAGGTGCTGGCGAAGGTCTTGCCCTTCAGGCCGGGGTTGGCGGTGGCGATGGCGGCGACCTTGTCGTCGACCTTCTTGATCACCGCGCTCGCGTCGGACTCCTTGTGCAGCACCTTGCCCAGCGCGGTGACCTGATCCTGCCACGGGGTGACAGCGTCCTTGGTCAGCGCGGGCAGGGTCGGGGCAACCTTGGACAGGTCGTCGTAGGTCTTCTGATCGGCGATGAACGGGTCGGCCAGGATCAGGTCCGGCTCGAGCGCCGCGACCTGCTCGGCGATATTGCCGGTGGTGTTGAGGGCGGTGGCCGCCTTCAAGGACTCCGGCGTCCACGGCGGGGTGCTCTTGGACACCGCGGAGACGTTGTCGATGTAGCCGACGGGAACCACGCCGAGGGCGAGGGAGCTGTCGAGCCACTGGTTACCCAGGGCGACGATCTTCTTCGGGGTGCCGGGGACGGTGGTCTCGCCACGGGCGTGGGTGATGGTCACCGCTTCGCCCGAGGCGGCCTCGTCCTCGCTGGAACCGCAGGCCACGACACCGAAGGCGAGGGCACCGGCGAGCGCGGCCACCGCCGCGCGCCGCCAGCCGCGCGAAGTCCGAACAGTCGTCATGGGTACACCCTCCGTAGAGCAAGTTCCAGCGTAAGTCAGCCTAGGCTAACCTACGTCGCTTTTCGGCGGGAAGCTGTGCCCTTATAGCGTGACGCGCTGGTCCTGCGGCATGAACAGCTTGTCGCCGTCCTTCACCTCGAAGGTGGTGTAGAACTCGCCGATATTGCGAACCACCTGGTTGCAGCGGAACTCGTTGGGGGAGTGGGTGTCCTGCAGCCCCTGCAGCGTCGCTTCCTCGGTCTGCTTGTCGCGCCACTGCCGCGCCCACGACAGGAACATCGTCCGGAAATCGGGCTGCTCGCCGGAGCGCTGGGCCACCTTCTGATAGGCGGCCAATGCGATCTGCAGGCCGCGCAGGTCGGCCAGGTTCTCGCCGACGGTCAGCGCGCCGTTCACGTGCTGCCCCTCGGGCGCGCCCTCGGGAACGAGCACGTCGTACTGGGCGATGATCTGCTGGGTCTTGGCGTCGAACGCCGCGAGATCCTCGGGCGTCCACCAGTCGCGACGGTTGCCGTCGCCGTCGTACTTGGAGCCCTGGTCGTCGAAGCCGTGCCCGATCTCGTGGCCGATCGTGGAACCCACCGCGCCGTAGTTGACCGCGGCCTGGGCGTCCTTGTCGAAGAACGGGGGCTGTAGGTAGGCAGCCGGGAAGACGATCTGGTTGGTGGTCGGGCTGTAGTAGGCATTCACCGTCTGCGGCGACATGCTCCACTCCATCTTGTCCACCTCGGTGCCGAGGCGGGCGAACGCGCGCTTGGACTCGAAAGTGTTGATGGCCAACAGGGATTCGATCAGCTTGCCGCGGGTGACCTGCACCGATGAGTAGTCGACCCACTTGTCGGGGTAGCCGATCTGGGCGACGATCTTGTCCAGCTTGGCGATCGAGGCGTCGCGGGTCGGCTGGGTCATCCAGGTCGAGTTGGTGAAGTTGTCGCGGTAGGCGGCGGTGAGGTCGGCCACCATCTCCAACGCACGTTCCTTGGCCGCGGGCGGGAAGTGCTTGTCCACGTACAGCTTTCCCAGCGGTTCGCCGAGATTGTCGTCGACCACACCCACCGCGGAGCGCCACATCTCCGGCTTCTCCTCGATACCGCTGAGCACCCGGCCGACGAACTCGAAGCGCGCGTCGGCGATGGCCTTGGGCAGGAAGCGCGCGTAGCTGTTGGCGACATGCAGCTTGAGGTAGTCGCGCCACTGGGCGATATCGACCTCGCCCCACAGCTGAGCGGCCGCGGTGACGAAGGACGGCTGGCCGACCACCATCTTGTCGAACAGCGACTTGGGCCGGTCGGTCATGCCCGCCAGCCACGGATCCCAATCGAACTGTGGGCCGAGCGCGGTCAGTTCCTGCCAGCTCATCAGGTTGTAGGTGGCATCGGTGTTGCGCAGGCGCACGCTGTCCCAATGCCCGGCGGCGATGCGCTTCTCCAGATCGACCGTCCGCTGCGCCACCCCGGCCGGGTCGGGCAGGCCGAGGCCCGCGGCCAGTTGCTCGAGGTAGATCTGATAGCCCGCGAGCTGGGCGGCGAACTCGGGCTTGCGGTAGTACTGCTCGCCCAGGGTGAGCCCGGATTGGCCGACGCTGGGGATATAGGCCTTGGAGTTCTTGCGGTCGATCCCGATGCCCATCCCGATCAGCCCGGCGATGGGCGCCTCGGCCATCACCTTCGCCAGCTCCGGCTTGCCCGCGGCCTTGTCGATCGCGGCGAACAGGCTGTTGAGCGGCGTGATGCCGAGTCGCTCGATCTCGTCGAGGTCCAGGCGCGCGTCGTAGAGATCCTTGATCTGCTGCGCCTCCGAGCCGTGCTTCGGATCCCTGATGCCCTCGATGATCGCGCGCAGCTGATCCAGGGTCCGGTCGTTGGCGTCGGTGATCGCGCCGACCGAGGCCTTGTCGGGCGGGAGCTGGTAATCGCGCAGCCAGGTGCCGTTGACGTGGCGGTACAGATCGTCCTGCGGGCGGATGGTGGGGTCGCCGCCGCCCAGGTCGACGCCCGTGAGCTGGATTTCGGTGGGTTCGGGCGAGCACGACGCCAGCGCGGCGGCCACGGGCACCAAGCCCATGGCGATCAGGAATGCGCGGCGGTCGACCACCGACGGACGACCGGACGATGTCACAGGACTTCCTTCCCCGATGCGGCAGCCGCACCCTGCTTGTTGCGATCCAGCTAGCTCGCACAGGCTACCGGCGCGACGCCGTCTCGGTGGAGTGGTGGCTAGGAAGACAGGCTCGAGCTGCCTGTCGCCAGGTCGCAGGCGAGTCCGCTGCCCGCGTTCACGATTCGCATGACCGTCGGCACGCGCTTGGTCACCAGCGGTGTTCCGGTGGCGTGCAGCAGCAGTGACAGCTGCACCTCGACCTCGGTTTCGACGTGGTAGAACGCCGTGGCCTTGGCGACGGTGACGCCCGCGACGTTCACCTCGAGGTCGACGGTGTCGCTGGCGAAGAACTTGCCGTTGGCGAGGAAGTCGACCTGTGCGCCGACATAGTTGTCGAGGCCGACGACGTCGATCTTGGAGGTGCAGCCGACGGTGAGCGTGTCGGTGAGCATGTCGATGACGGGGCCCGCGCTCGCGTGCGGTGCCACCATGGTGACGACGGCGGCGAACGCGGCGGCCGTGGTCGCGAGCCGGCGCCTCATCGGCAGGGTGATGTTCATGGCGGGACGTTAGCAACGGGCCGTGCGCGACGAAGCCAGTTTGAAACATATCTACTTCAGATTGGTCGACGCACCCCGATTCGGTTCGTGCTGGGGGTTCACCTACACTAGAACGGTTGCCTGCGGGAGCTATGCCCTCGCAATCCGGCAGTGAACCCCCAGTGGAAGGTATTTCCGCTGGCAGGCGCGCGTCCGGAGGGTGACTGACCATGTGCGTCGGGTCGGCAATCCGGCGTACGTATACATCCAGGTCCAGGAGGTGCTGAAGTGATTCAGCAGGAGTCGCGACTGCGCGTCGCCGACAACACCGGAGCGAAGGAAATCCTTTGCATCCGCGTGCTCGGTGGCTCGTCGCGTCGCTATGCCGGTATCGGCGACATCATCGTCGCCACCGTGAAGGACGCCATCCCCGGCGCCAACGTGAAGAAGGGCGACGTCGTCAAGGCTGTCGTCGTTCGCACGACCAAGGAGCGTCGTCGTCCGGACGGTTCCTACATCAAGTTCGACGAGAACGCTGCCGTGCTGATCAAGCCGGACAACGATCCTCGTGGCACCCGCATCTTCGGCCCGGTCGGCCGCGAGCTGCGTGACAAGCGCTTCATGAAGATCGTTTCGCTGGCCCCGGAGGTGCTCTGACTATGAAGGTGCACAAGGGTGACACCGTGCTCGTCATTTCGGGCAAGGACAAGGGCGCCAAGGGCAAGGTCATTCAGGCCTTCCCGGCGACCGGCAAGGTTCTCGTCGAAGGCGTGAACCGCATCAAGAAGCACGTCGCGGATTCCGCGAACCAGCGTGGCGCGTCCTCGGGTGGCATCGTCACCCAGGAAGCCCCCATCCAGGTTTCCAACGTGATGGTCGTCGACTCCGACGGTAACCCGACTCGCGTCGGCTACCGCACCGACGAAGAGTCCGGCAAGCGCGTCCGGATCTCCCGTAAAAACGGGAAGGACATCTGACATGACCACCTCTGAGCAGACTCAGCCCCGGCTGAAGGCGCGCTACCGCGCCGAGATCAAGGACGCGCTCAACGGCGAGTTCGAATACGCCAACGTGATGCAGATCCCCGGCGTCGTCAAGGTCGTCGTGAACATGGGTGTCGGCGACGCCGCCCGTGACGCGAAGCTGATCAACGGTGCCGTCAAGGACCTCGAGCTGATCACCGGCCAGAAGCCCGAAATCCGTAAGGCCACCAAGTCGATCGCGCAGTTCAAGCTGCGTGAGGGCATGCCGATCGGCGCGAAGGTCACCCTTCGTGGCGACCGTATGTGGGAGTTCCTGGACCGTCTCGTGTCCATCGCGCTGCCCCGTATCCGCGACTTCCGCGGCCTGTCGCCGAAGCAGTTCGACGGCAACGGCAACTACACGTTCGGCCTCAGCGAGCAGTCGATGTTCCACGAGATCGACGTGGATTCCATCGACCGCCCGCGCGGTATGGACATCACCGTGGTCACCACCGCGACCAACAACGAAGAAGGCCGCGCGCTGCTGAAGCACCTCGGCTTCCCGTTCAAGGAGAACTGAGCACATGGCTAAGAAAGCACTGCGCATCAAGGCGGAGGCCAAGCCTAAGTTCGCCGTCCGCGCGTACACCCGCTGCCAGCGTTGCGGTCGCCCGCACGCGGTCTACCGCAAGTTCGGCCTGTGCCGTATCTGCGTCCGCGAAATGGCGCACCGCGGTGAGCTTCCGGGCGTGCACAAGAGCTCCTGGTGAGCTTGCGCTCCTCGTGAGCGCACCCGCCGCCTAGGCGAAATATCGACGAAGGCACGGACTCCCGACGGGAGTCCGTGCCTTCGCCCGTTCAGTTGCAGACCCGGAGGTGGGTCAGTACCGCTAGGACGCGGCGGTGGTCGTCGGGTTCCGGCTGTAGGCCGAGCTTGACGAAGATGCTGCGGACGTGGGTTTCGATGGTGCGTTCGCCGAGGAACAGGGTGGCGCCGATCGCGCGGTTGGAGCGGCCTTCGGCCATGAGCCGCAGGACTTCTCGTTCGCGGGTGGAGAGCGCGTCGAGTGGGAGGGCGCCGTGGTGCGGTCGCGAGACCAAGCGGCCGACCAGGTCGGGATCGATCGCCGAGCCGCCCGCGGCGACCCGCTGGAGGGCCGTCACGAACTCGTCGATATCGGAAACCCGGTCTTTGAGCAGATAGCCGAGGCTGCGCGCGCCGCCCGAGAGCAGGTCGAGAACGCTCTCGGTTTCGATGTACTGCGACAGCAGCAGCACCGCCGTCTCGGGAAAGTCGCGACGGATGACTACGGCGGCATCGATGCCCTCCGTGGTGCAGGTCGGTGGCATCCGGATGTCGACGACCGCGACGTCGGGGCGGTGCGCGCGGACCAGGCCCAGCAGCGCCGCGGCATCGCCGGCTTGCCCGGTCACCTCCATGCCCTCGTCCTCGAGCAATCGGGCGATTCCCTGCCGGAGCAGCGCCGAGTCGTCGGCGAGCACCACGCGCAGGCAAGGTGCGGTCGGCGCCTGGTGGTGGCGGACCGTCGCATGTTCGGCGGTGGCGTCGGCTGCCGCGGTGAGTACCGCCCGCGCGGCGGCCGCGAACGTGCCGCAGTCCGGATAGCGGTCGCCAGGGAGCTTGGCCATCGCCCGGGCGATGACCGCGTCGAATGCCCTCGGCAGGGTGTCCAGCAGCGCGCTCGGTCGTGGAATCGGGGCGTTGAGGTGGCCGTTCAGAATCGCCGCTCGACTCGGTCCTGGATAGGGCGGGCGGCCGGTGAGCAGATGAAACAGTGTGCAGCCCAGCGAATATTCATCGGCCCGATGATCGATGGTTCGTCCTTCGATCTGTTCGGGGGCCGCGTAGCGGATGGTGGCGACCATCATCCCGGCGCTGGTGAGGTGCACGGTGTCGTCGAGCGCTTTGGCGATGCCGAAATCCGTCAGCAGCACCCGTTCGGGCTCGCCCGGCTGGTCGGGCGCGGCCAGCAGGATGTTCGACGGGTTGACATCGCGGTGGTACACACCTGTCCGATGCGCGTAGTCCAGGCCCGCCGCGACCGTTTCAGCAATGCGCACGGCCCGCTCCGGCGCTACCGGCCCGTCCCGCACCAGGCGCGCCGCATCGGTCCCCGGCACCAACTGCATCGCGATCCAGAGGCGATCGCCCTCGCGGCCACGGTCGTAGACCGCCACGATGGCGGGGTGCTCCAGCCGGGCGGCGTGGTCGGCTTCGAACTCGAATCGCGTACGGACGTAGTCGTCTGTGGTCAGCGAGGGATGCAGGATTTTGAGTGCGACGGTGCGTGGCAGTGTGGGGTGCCGAGCCGCGTAGACACAGCCCATGCCGCCTGCGCCCAGCACCTGCTCGATGGTGTAGCCCGCGAACACCGTGCCTGCTTCCAGGTCGCACCCTCTCATGCGTCACCCCCGCGAAGTGGAAGGGTGGCGGTGAGGACTGTGCCCGCGCCGGACGAGCTGTCCACCCGCAGGTGCCCACCGAGCGCCGCGGCTCGATCGCCCAAGCCACTCAGGCCGCCGCCGGGTCCGACCTGGGCTCCGCCGCGACCGTCGTCGGCGATCACGAGCCGCACGGCCTCGTCGACGATGCCGACCTGGATATCGACGTGCGTGCCGTCGGAATGTTTCGCCGCGTTGGTGACGGCCTCGGCGGCGATGAAGTACGCGGCCAGCTCCACCCCGGCCGGTGGCCTCGGAACCAGTGTGCCGTGGATCCGTACGGCGATCGGGGCGCGTTCGGCGAGTGAGGTCAGCGCCGCCGTCAGACCGCGTTCGGCGAGGATCGGTGGGAACACGCCCCTTGCCAGCTCTCGGAGCTCGCTGAGCGCGGTGTCCAGTTCGGCGGCGCCGAGCGTCACCAGATCACCCCGGGTTTCGGTGTCCGCTGTGCGCTGAGCCCGACGCAGCAGGAGGGCCGCGGCGACCAGACGTTGTTGCGCACCGTCGTGCAGATCGCGTTCGACCCGGCGTCGCTCGGCATCGCCGGCTGCCACGATGCGCTCGCGCGAGCGACGTACCTCGGCGAGCTGGGCCTGCAGATCGTTGCGCAGCCGTTCGTGATCGAGGGCGAGTTCGGTCGCGCCGCGTACAGCGGCCAGCAGTTCGGGTTCGGTCTGTAAATGCTTGTCATAGACAAGGGCGGCAGTCGGGGCGCCGTCCCGCTCGAGGATCGTCGCCACCCGGTGACCTGTGCCGTGCGGCAGTACCCTGGCGATGCCCTGGTCGTCGACGTAGCCGCGTCGCTCGGCGTCGAAGTTCCACAGTGCCAGGGTGGGATCGTGCAGTGCGCGCCGCAGTGCCTCGACGAAACCCGAACTGATCGGGGTCGCGCCGATTTCGACCATGGCGTCACCGACCGCGGTCCTGGCCATGCGATACCGGACCTGCCCGAACGCGATGGCCATCGGTAGTAGCACCATCGGGATGTAGCGCAGATTCAGCGTCCAACCGTGCAGCGAACCGGGGAATCGGATCGCGGTCAACATGAGCCACAGGACGCTCACTCCGGCGACCGTCGCGAGCACCATGATGGGGGCGAAGCCCGATCGATACGCCGCGGTGCCGGATCGCCACCGTTTGATCACGACAACGATGGCAGTGACGGCGATCAGGAAGGCGAATGCACCGACGATGAGCTGGATTCGATCGGCGAGCACCGGATCGTGGCGAATCAGCAATAGGTTGACCGAGGTCGATCGGTGCGGTGCGGGCACCTCCCGCGGATCGAAGAACATCCACTCGGCCGACACACCGAACACGGCCAGCGCCCAGCACAGCCGGACGTACCGGCGTTCCCACGGTTGACGCAGCCGACCCGACGGGAAGCCGAGTAGCACCGGAATCATCACCGGCAGATAGATATTCGTCAGGACAGCACCAGCGGTGAACAACACCGGGTCACTGGACCGGCGGACGCCACAGGCCAGCCACACCAATCCCGCCACCACGAACAGTGGACCGGCCAGCTCGTGTGGCCGCTTGGTCCAGGTGAACAGTCCCGATGCCACGAACGATGCCCCGGTCAGCAGGAACAGCACGAGCTCGACCTGCCCGAACTTCGGCGAATGCTGAGCCGCCGAGAAGGCTTCGCGCGGGCCGAGCAACAGGATTCTGGCCGGGTCGTAGAGCGCTACTTCCGACCAGTCCACCGACAACACCACGGCGACGCTCAACGCGGCGGCACTGGCCGTCACACCACCGATGAGCGCGATCGAACGAGGTGTCATCGAACAGCCTCCAACTACCCGACCTCTTCAGGATCCTCTGCCGGAAACCCGCACACAACCATCCACTCGATCCGCGCCGGGACTGAGCTGATCAGCGACCGAGTGTCCCGAGCGCAGCACAGCACAACCGTGCTCCCCCGTAGGGATCTCAGTACCTGCCCGGACGAGAAAACTGCTGTACAGAACCTATTTTTGAAGTGTGTTGCTGACTGGTGGCACGTCAACACCGCCACTATCGGGCGGCACATCTCGAGGAGAAGGTCATGACAAAGAACGTGGACAAGAAGGCAGCGCTGCGAGTTTCTGCCGCCCGTCGGCCCGCTGTGCTCGTGTTGAGTGTGGTGTTGGCCGCCATGGGGCTCGGGGCGAGCGCCGCGATGGCGAGCGCCGCGCCGAAACACGGCACGTGCACAATCGTCGCCAACCCTGAGTTGGCGGGACGCAAGACGTCCTGCCACGGTGCGAACCTGTCCGGCGAGGATCTGCGCGGTCACAACCTTTCCTTCGCCGACCTGTCCGGGGCGAACTTGTCCGGCGCGGATCTGCGTGACGTGGACCTGTTCATGACGAACTTGACCAGTGCGAACCTGACCGGTGCGAAGCTGTCCGGGGCGAACCTGGGGCTCGCGAACCTGGTCACGGCGAATCTGGAAAACGCGAATCTGACTGGCGCCGACCTGCGATTCGCCGACGTGACCCGGGCCAACTTCACCAACGCGGTCGTGAACGAAGCCTCGGGGCTGGTACCGGGCCCCAAGGGGCCGCGCGGCCAGCAGGGGGAGCGGGGTCGTGTCGGACCGGCGGGACCGGCGGGACCGCAGGGCGCGCAGGGGGAGCGTGGCCCCAGAGGGCACCAGGGGGAGCGGGGCGAGTCAGGGCCTCCGGGCCGCGACGGCTTCATGGGGTGCACGCTGCACAATCACGTCGACGCGTTCGGCAACTTCACGCACTCGGATTGCGCGGAGATCCATGTACCACCCGTGATCAATTAGGCGGGTCGAGCTGACGCCACTGTCCTCGGATCAGTCGGCGACCAGTTCTCTCGGAGGGCACGGACTACTTCAGTGAAGTCCGTGCCCTCGCGCATTTCCACGTTGTGAGCTGTCACCAGCGCTGGATGAAATATATGCATTTCACTCCAGGGGTGAGGGCTGATGTGTTCTCTTGGCGCATGAAGAAGTTCGCCACAGTCGCTGTTCTTTCCGTCGCGCTCCTCGGGGCGCCCGCTGTTGCATCCGCCGCCCCCAGCGCCGGTTCCGGGTCCGGGGGTGGGTCGGGGTCGTCGGAGACGGAGTTGATCTGTTCGCCGATCGCGCAGTTGTTGTTCGCCACGGGGAGTGTGGAGAAGCCGCCGCTCTACGACCTGCTCTGCCTGCTCAGCTGAACGGGGAGCGGTCGATTCCGCAGCTGACGCCGGCGGGCGGGAGCTGGGCGGTGAACAGGTAGTCGCGTTTGAGGTGTTCGGCGCAGGTGCTCTGGACGTACATGGAGCTGTGGCCCGCGCCTTCGATCACGACTACCTGGGCCCGGTTCAGTTGGGCCGCACCGGCTTTGGCTCCACGTAGTGGGGTGGCGGGATCGTATCGGCTGTTGAGGACGAGGATCGGGGCGGCGGTTTCGCGGTTCCACGGGCCGGTGTAGCGGTCCCGGTCCTCGGCCTGCCAGAAGGCGCAGGGGGTGGCGTTGAAGACGGCGATCCGGCCGAAGTAGCGGGACTGGAGGTCTTCGGCGGCGGCCACCCGGCTGTAGACGGCGGGGTCGGTGGGGACGGTGCTGTCGGAGCATTGGATGGTGTAGAAGGCCTCGACGCGATTGGCGGGGTGGTTCTCCGCGAAGAGGGCGTCGGGGACTCTGGCGGGCAGGACGGTTGCCGCGTCGAAGAGGTTCTGGAGCAGGATCGCCAGGTCGGGGTAGGTGTCGGGGCGGGAGAGACTGCCCGCGGCGCTCACGATCTGGGAAAAGGTCCACGGCGTGCCCGCGACCGTGATCGGCGCGAGGCGGGCTCGCTCGGCCAGCGCGATCCACTTGAGTTTCGGATCGCCCGCGGCGAACGCGCAGCGTGGACCCGCGGCGGAGCAGTCGCGCAGGAAGGTGTCGAAGGTTTCGGCGATGCCGGCGGCCACGCCCTGGCGGGTGTCGAGCGGCAGATTCACGCCGTCGGCGCCGTGGCCGTTCACATTGCCCTCGAAGTCGAGAGAACCGTCGAACGCCATCGCGCGGACCCGGCCGGGGAACATGTTGGCGTAAACCGCGCCGACCTGGGTGCCATAGGAGATGCCGTGGTAGGTCAGCGCCTCATCGCCCACCGCGCGGCGCAGTAGGTCCAGGTCGCGGGCGGTGTTGGCGGTGGAGGCGTGGCGCAGGATCGGCCCCGCGTGCTGCGCGCAGCGGGTCGCGATATCGGCCGAGGCGGCGAAGAACGCGGGCTCGTCGCCCGGATCGGTCGGAGTGCCGGGGAAGGAACCGAGGTACGCGGTCTGCTCATCGGCGCTCCGGAAGCACTGCGTGCCCGCGCTGCGCGAGACCGCGCGCGGATCCCAGGAGACCAGGTCGAAGCGGGCGCGCAGTTCGTCGGAGAACAGCCACGGCCAGCGGGCCCGTTCGCGCAAGCGGTCGACGCCGGAGGGGCCGGGCCCACCGAAGTTGACGAACAACGTGCCGATGCGGCGTGCGGGATCGGACGCGGGCAACTTGATGACAGCCAGGTCGATCTGCGTGGCCTGCGGGCTGTTGTAGTCCATCGGCACCTGAGCCAGCGCACATTCGAACCCGTCCGCGCAGGACTCCCACGCCAGCGTCGGGGTGGCGGCACCCTCGGCGAGCTGGTCGACGTAGGGATCGGCCGAAGCGCGCGCGGGCGTGACGAGCGCGCCGATCCCGAGCAGTACGGCGAGCAGATAAGCCGAGCCCCGGCGGCGTGCACAGTGGGAAGACAACGGCCGAGCCTCCTGCGCGGTTCCGACGAACCACGCGAAGCTACCACATTCGTGAGCGGCGCTTACTAACGCAAAGTGGTTGGTATCGAACACAATTCGATCGACGATGCAGATCGGACGGCATCGCCGCAGGTCGTCGGGTTCCTTCGCGCGGCTGTGGATGTGGTCGTCCACAGAATTGTCCTCGGATTTCTGGGTTACCGCGGCATTACCGGCTCCTCATAATTCTGTGTCTTTCCCGAGAATGTGATCTCCCTGCTGGTCGGCAATTAATTTCGTGGCTACTGTCGGGGTCGTTGCGTGACAATGCAGCGAGCAGATGGGTGTCAATGTCGATCCCTTGCCGAGTGAATGCAGAGGATGTGAGTTCGTGACCCCGACCACAGCAAACAAGCCACGTGACGTGGCCCACCGGGTGTCTCTGCGTGGAATTCCGGCCGGCGCGATGCCGATGGTCGCGTTTCTTTCTATTTTGGCCGGATTTATCGGAGCGGCCGCTTATACGCATTCCGCCGGATATTTCGTGACATTTATGACCGGTAATACCGAGCGCGCCGTTCTCGGCTGGTTCGACAACGATCAGCTGCTGGCCACCGGGGCGATCACGCTGCTTTTCTCGTTCGGCCTCGGTGTGTTCGTGGCCTCGCTGCTGCGACGGCGGCTGTGGCGGCGCGGTCACTACGGCGCGTCCGTGGTGACCACCGTGGCGCTCGCCGTGGCCGCGGTGGTCGACTTCGCCCTCGACCGCACCGGCGGGCAGGAGGTGGGGTTCATCCCGATCGCGTTCGTCGCGTTCGCGGTGGGCGCGCTCAACACCGCGTTCGTCAAGAACGGCGAGACCAGCGTTCCGCTCAGCTATGCCACCGGAACGGTCGTGAAACTGAGCCAGGGCATCGAAAGCCATGTCAGCGGGGGGAGTGCGCGCGATTGGCTCGGCTACGGCATGCAGTACGCGGCGTTCGCCGTCGGCGCCCTGCTCGGCGGCTTGATGAGCACGGTGGTGGGTGGTGAGATGATGCTGATCGTCGCCGCCGGTGTCTCGGCCGTGGCGATCCTGATCACCTACAAGACGGGTGGGAGGGCGGGCCACACCGCCGCGTGACGGAGATCGCCCCGGTCCGTCGGCCCCCGAGTTTGGTCCTGACCACGGCGTTGCCTACACTAGAGCGGTTGCCTGGGCAGATCTGTGTCCGCTGCGCGCTTGCGCGCGAGTGGGACCGTGCCAGGCGCCGAGAGCTCGCAAGAGAACTCATCCGGTCGGTAAGTGCCGACCGGACCAGCCGAATTGTTGTAGGCCCACGGTCGACCGCGTGAGAGTGCGGGAGATGTTGCATGGGAACCGCAGCGAGAAAGGTGTCGAGGTCTAACCATGACCATGACTGATCCGATCGCAGACTTCTTGACGCGTCTGCGCAACGCCAACTCGGCGTACCACGATCAGGTGAAGGCGCCCCACTCGAAGATCAAGGTGAACATCGCCGAGATCCTCAAGCGTGAGGGCTACATCGCCGATTACCGCACCGAAGACGCGACCGTTGGCAAGGCCATCGTCGTCGATCTGAAGTACGGCCCCAGCCGTGAGCGCAGCCTGCAGGGCCTGCGTCGCGTCTCGAAGCCGGGTCTGCGTGTGTACGCGAAGTCCACCAATCTGCCCAAGGTCCTCGGCGGCCTCGGCGTGGCGATTATTTCCACGTCGACCGGTCTGCTCACCGACCGTCAGGCGGCCAAGCAGGGCGTCGGGGGCGAAGTCCTCGCCTACGTCTGGTAAGGGAGGTCAGGACTAATGTCGCGTATTGGTAAGAAGCCCATCGAGATTCCGGCCGGCGTCGACGTCAACATCGACGGCCAGGTTGTCACGGTCAAGGGGCCCAAGGGCACCCTCTCGCACACCGTGGCCGAGCCCATCATCGTCACCAAGGGTGAAGGTAATGAGCTCGAGGTTGCTCGTCCCAACGACGAGCGCGCGAACCGTTCGCTGCACGGCCTTTCCCGCACCCTGATCGCCAACATGATCGAGGGTGTCACCAAGGGCTACGAGAAGAAGATGGAAATCTTCGGCGTCGGTTACCGCGTTCAGGCCAAGGGTTCGAACC
>NZ_JBHWZY010000002.1:0-26794 GCF_042727815.1 Nocardia sp. NPDC060220 | reverse complement strand
GCCAAGGACTACCTGGTCTTCCCGCTGCTCACCGGCCCGTCGTTCGTCACCACGCTCACCGCCAACATCGCCGCCAACGTGATGCGCAATGTGTGGACCAACGCGATCATCTTCTGCGGTCACTTCCCCGACGGCGCCGAGAAGTTCACCAAGGCCGACATCGAGAACGAGACCAAGGGCGAGTGGTACCTGCGCCAGATGCTGGGCAGCGCCAACATCAGCGGCGGACCGCTGCTGCACTTCATGAGCGGCAACCTCAGCCACCAGATCGAGCACCACCTGTTCCCCGACCTGCCGAGCAACCGCTACGCCGCCATCGCGGTGCGGGTGCGCGAGCTGGCCGAGAAGTACGACCTGCCCTACACCACCGGTTCGCTGCCGGTGCAGTACTTCAAGTCGTGGCGCACCATCCTCAAGCTGTCGCTGCCGAACAAGTACCTTCGCCACACCACCGACGATGCGCCGGAGACCAAGTCCGAACGCCTGTTCGCCGGCAACACCACCCCCTCGATCGACCCGGTGACCGGGCGTCGCCAGGGACTGCGCACCGCACTGTCCGCCGGCCGCAAGCTGGCCCGCCGGACCATGGCCTGACCGGCTGCGGTTGTATGGTCGGCGTGAGTGCCGATCAGCTGAGCGTCTACGACGCGATCCGTTTGCGTCGTGACGTGCGCGCCGAATACACCGGCGAGCTCGTCGACGACGACACCCTCCTGCGGATCCTCGACGCCGCGCATCGCGCGCCCAGCGTCGGGAACTCACAACCGTGGGACTTCGTGGTGGTTCGTCAGGCCGAGACCCTGCGCCGTTTCGCCGACCATGTGGCGGACAAGCGGGTCGAGTTCGGTGCGGCGCTGCCCGCCGAGCGCGCGATGACCTTCGCGCCGATCAAGATCGACGGAATCGTCGAGAGCGGCACGGGTGTGGTTGTCACGCACGATGATTCGCGTGGCGGCCCACAGGTGCTCGGGCGGGCGAGTGTGCCGGAGACCGGCGTGTACTCCACCGTGCTGGCGATCCAGAATCTGTGGCTCGCGGCGACCGCCGAGCAGGTGGGGGTGGGCTGGGTGTCGTTCTACGATCCGGAATTCCTGCGCGAACTCGTCGGCCTGCCCACCGGGATCAAGCCGGTGGCCTGGCTGTGCGTGGGCCCGGTCGACGCGTTCCAGCAGGTGCCGGACCTGGAACGTTTCGGTTGGCGGTCCGGCCGATCGTTGACCGAGGCCGTACATCACGAGACCTTCGGCTGCTGAACAAGATCCGGACACCCGCACGGCGGATGCCCGGATCGGTCAGGGGTTCTAGGCCAGCTTGATCAGGCCGTAGTCGAAGGCGTGTCTGCGGTAGACCACCGACGGGCGGTCGGTCTCTTTGTCATGGAAGAGGAAGAAGTCGTGGCCGACCAATTCCATCTGATAGAGGGCGT
The DNA here is from genome assembly GCF_042727815.1 of Nocardia sp. NPDC060220. Classification (NCBI taxonomy): domain Bacteria; kingdom Bacillati; phylum Actinomycetota; class Actinomycetes; order Mycobacteriales; family Nocardiaceae; genus Nocardia; species Nocardia sp. NPDC060220. Next base: position 25,368 of record NZ_JBHWZY010000002.1, on the reverse strand, counting down.
CGTCCACCGACATCGGTGTCGCGGTGTGCACCTTGGTGCGCACGATGTGGCCGGGGCCCGCCTCGTCGATTGCCTCGTCGTGGTCGTGGGCAGCGGAACCGTCCGGCGGGGTGAACAGCGACTCGTCGACCAGTGTGGCAGTGGCCTGCGCGACCGAGACCGGCGTCTTGTCGCCGTAGTGCACGACGCGCCGCTTGTCCTTGGCCCGGCGCAGTCTGCTCTCGATCTTCTGGGTGGCCGATTCCAGCGCGGCGTAGAAACTGTCGGCGCACGCCTCGGCGCGCACGATCGGTCCACGGCCGCGCGCGGTGATCTCCACACGCTGACAGGCCTTGCGTTGACGACGGTTGCGTTCGTGGAACAGTTCCACATCGAAGAGGAAGATCGACGGGTCGAAGCGCTCTAACCGAGACAGCTTCTCCGCGACGTAGATTCGATAGTGGTCAGGGATTTCGACGTTGCGACCGGAGACCACCACTTCGGCGTTCGGGGTCTCGAAGTCGATCGTCTCGGTGGCACCGTTCTGGAGTGCCGTGGTGGGTTCAGCATCTTGCACTGATGCCCGTGAAGAAGTCGTCACGCGTACCTCCCGGATATGGCCGCACAACTACCAACGTAGGGCGGCGGGATTGAGCTGTGCCGATCGGGAATCGCCCGGCACCTGTATCCGCGGCACCACCTCCCAAACTTGTGGTTCGGTGTGTGCTCGCGACGCTAGTCCGCCATCGGCAAGTCCGCCACTGTTCACGCGAACTTTCATCAGTCAAGCCGCGCAGGTCACCAAAACCGCGCGCGGAACTATGCCGATCCGGCTGAGAACACGTGTCGATTCACAGGCGGTGGCACCGGTGGTGAGCACGTCGTCTACCAGCACTACCTGGGCTTTCGCGCTGATAGCGACCCATTCGTCCGGATCGGCGACAGTCATGATCTTGCCGCGCACATTGTGGGAACGCTCATGCGTCGTCAAGCCCACCGAATCCCGGACACCGCGTCCCATCCGCAGCAGCGGCACGCTCCGGCAATCGATCAGCCACCGTGCCGCGACCTCGGCCGAGCGGGCCACCGGGTCACCACCGCGCCGGCGCGCCGCCGCGGTTCTGGTCGGCGCGGGCACGAGCAACAGCGGGCGATCGGGGGCACGCAAGCGGGCAAGCGCGTGGGCGAGCGCCAGCCCGAGTGGGGCGGCGAGGTCGCGCCTGTTCTGTTCCTTGGCTGCCAGCACCGCCCGCTTGCCCACACCGGCGTAAGGGCCGAGCGCCCAGCACGGAACACCGGGATCAGCGCGCGGCCGCACCCGGACGGGATCGCGGGCGAGTTCGGCCGCGCACTCGGCGCACCAACTCTCGCCGACCGCACCGCAGCCACCGCACCGATCGGGCAGGATCAGGTCCAGCAGGGTTCTCATAGCGCACGAGCATGACAGCGGGCACCGACATGATCAGCTCGGCAAGACCGGCACAACCCGTTCTCCGGTCAATCCGGGTACCTCACGCCAGAAACGGTCGTTGCGGGTCGGATCGGCGGTCTGTAGCTGCAGGACGGCCCGGGAATCGGCCACGTACTGCGTGGCCGGGGCCGCCGTCACCACCCGCACCGGCGGAGTGAGGTTCTGCGAGGTCACCGCACTGAACTGCGAACCGTCGATGGAGACGGTGAAGACCGGGTCGACATTGCCCTCGCGGGCCACCATGATCGTGTCGCCGGTGACCCAGCTCAACGACACCGCGCGCGAGCTCAGGCCGAGCGCGAGCGGCAGCGGTGAGGTGAGCGCGTACTTGCCGTCGGGGCGGCGTTGGACCACCGCCACATACACCTTGCCGTCGGCGATCAGCGCCGCGCGCACGCCGGTGCGCGAGACCACCACCTCGCTGATCGGCGGACGTGGAGCGCCCGCGCCTTCGAACAGGGCCGTGATGTCGACGTCCTCGGTGGAGACATTGCCGGTGGCCCGATCGGTGACCGCCCGGATGACCCGGTCACCGTCGATCACGGTCCAGGCGGCGCCGCCGTCGCTGGTCCAGGACGGACGGGCGATGCTGGCACCCTCGGCGACCGCGAACGCCTTGGCCCCGTAATTGCCGATGAGCAGGGTGCGGGCGGCTTCTGGCAGCGGTTTGCCGGAGTCGGCGACCGCGGCGACGAACTGTCCGTCGGCCGAGATGCCGACGGACTGCAGGTTGGTCGCCTCGCCGAAAGAACCACTCGGGGTGACGATCCCGTCCGGGGTGACCTGCACCAGGGCGCCGTTGCGCAGGGCGTGCAGGCCGATCCGGTTCTGGCCGGGCGCCGAGGCGCTGTACTGGTCGACATCGGCGACCGACCAGCCGTTGGCCGCGTACCGGTCGTCGAGCGGTTTACCGTCGGCGAGCAACACGTACGGTCCGAGGATGTCGGCGCCGGCCAGGGTGAGCACCACCTGCGCGGCGAGCAGTTCGCGATCGCGCTGGCCGAGTCCGCCGATCCCGGCGAAGTCGATGCGCACTCCCCCGATGCCGACACCGACGTCACCCGGTTCGTTGTTGGCCTTGGTGATCGGACCGCGCAACGAGACCGGCTGCGCCAACTGGTTGCGCACCACCGGGGCGATCGTGGACTGCGGGCCTTCGGCGAGCATGCCGATCAATCGCTCGGTGAGCTGGGCGCGCGGCACCGAGATCCAGCGCGGATCCGGGACCAGGAGCGAGTTGCCCGGGTCGATGTAGTGCAGGACGTAGCGGTGGTAGGACTTGACGAACGCGTCGTTGCCCATCACGACGCCCGGTGGCAGCTCGGTGATCCGCCACTCGCCGTCGATCTTGCTCATCTCGATCTTGTTCTCGAGGGTGCCCTCGGTGGCGCGGTAACCGCCGTCGCGGGCGAGCTCGCCGACCTTGCGGGCGCGCAGCACATAGCTGGCCTTGTCGCCCGACCGCGACTCGCGCAGGGTGTCGGGGCGATCGTCGACGATGGTGGTGCTCGCCTCGTCGTTCCAGCTGCCCGCTGTCTCGGGCGCCATGTACTGGCGGGCCGCGGCGTGCCGGTTGGTGGGGTCGGCGCTGGCGGTGAGGAAGTCGCTCAGCAGCAGGTCGGGGTCGCGGCCGGAGGTCGGCGGGGTCGGGCCCTCGGAGGTGGGCGCGCGGTTGATCGTGCCGAGTGCCTGCGGTGCGGAGGACTCCGGCAGGCTGGCGCACCCGGTGAGCACCATCAGCCCGGCCAGAACCGCCGCGACCAGTGCGGCGGCGTGCCGATCCCGACGATCACCACGCGCACTTGTCATGACTTCCTGTCTCTGGTCTCGGTGGGCGTCGACTCGTCGCGGTCGGCGTCGGCGGGGGCCGCGTCGCGGCCGTTGGTCGCCGGGTGCGCGCCTGCCGCAGGCGGTTCGATACCGGAATCGTCGGCCGAGGGGTCGTCTCGCGGTTCGTCTCCCGGCTCGACGACCGTCAGTTCGACAACAGTCGAGTCGGGTCCGGCCGAGTCGGCTCCGGTCGGCTCCACGTCGACCGTCTCCGATCCCGTCGCCTCGTCCGCGGTCGGTCCGGCCGGTTCCGCTTCGATGGTCGTCGGCTCGGGTTCGGCTTCCGGCAGCGCGGGGACCTTGCGCAGCATCGGCTCCAGGGCGAGCGGGCTCTGCCCGAGTTTGCGGCCGCGCACCATCGGGAGCAGCAGCCGGAAGCTCGCGCCGACGCCGGGATCGCCCCAGGCCTCGAGCCTGCCCTCGTGCAGATTCGCGTCCTCGACGCTGATCGACAAGCCGAGCCCGGTGCCACCCGAGCGACGCACCCGCGAGGGGTCGGAGCGCCAGAACCGGTTGAACACCAGCTTTTCCTCGCCCGGCCGCAGCCCGACGCCCTGATCGCGCACCACAGTCGCGACAGCGTTGGACTCGGCGTCGCCGCGCATGCGGATCAGCACCGGCTTGCCTTCGGAGTGGTCGATCGCGTTGGCCAGCAGGTTGCGCAGCACGCGCTCGACGCGGCGCGGGTCGACCTCGGCGACCACCGGCTCCTCCGGTAGGTCGATCACCACCTCGACCTGGGCGTCGCGAGCCAGATGGCGGACCGTGGAGATCGCGGCACGCGCGCACATCCGCACATCCAGCGATTCGACCTGCAGTTCGGCCACACCCGCGTCGTGGCGGGAGATCTCGAGCAGGTCGTTGAGCAGGCCCTCGAACCGGTCCAGCTCGTTGACGAGCAGTTCGGAGCTGCGCGCGAGGGCGGGATCGAGATCGTCGCTGGAGCCGTGGATGAGGTCAGCCGCCATGCGCACCGTGGTGAGTGGGGTGCGCAGTTCGTGGCTGACATCGGAGGTGAAGCGGCGCTGCAGATTGCCGAATTCCTCGAGCTGGGTGATCTGGTTCGACAGGCTCTCGGCCATCTCGTTGAACGCTTGCGCGAGCCGGGCCATGTCGTCCTCGCCGCGCACCAGCATGCGTTCTTTGAGTCGGCCGTCGGCGAATCGGCCCGCGATCCGCGCCGCCGACCGGATCGGCAGCACCACCTGCCTGGTCACCAGCGCGGTGATCGCGGCGAGCAACACCAGCAGCACCACGCCACCGATGAGCATCGTGCCGCGCATCAGCGACAGGCTCGATTCCTCGCTGGCCAGCGGGAAGATCAGGTAGATCTCCAGGGTGGCGACCTCGGCGCTCGGGCTGCCGATGACCAGCGCGCGCCCGCGGTAGCCGTCGGGGTCGGCGACGGTGGTGAACTGGTAGGAGACCTGATTGCGCTGGACGAATCGGCGCAGCTCCTGCGGCACCTCGGCGAGCGGTCCGGCCGCGATCTCGTGTGGCGGAGTGCCGCCGACCATCGCCAGCGCCGAGTCGAAACTGCCCGCGGCGCCGCTGGACTGCCCGGTGCCACCACGGCTGGACAGCGCGGCTCGCGCGTCGGCGAGTTGCTGATCCTGGCTGTTACCGGACGGAACGCCGGACATCTTGTTCTCGATCGTGCTGCGGGCACGATCCATCTCCTCGACAGCCGCGTTGATCTTGGCTTCGAGGAGCCGGTCGGTGATCTGACCGGTGAGCACGACCCCGAGGATCGTGATCACGATGAGCGACAGGGTCAACGTCGAGACGATGACCCGCAGCTGCAGCGATCGGCGCCACAGGTGGCCGAGTGCGGTCCCGACGGCCTGGAACCAGGCCATGATCGGGCTCGCCCATCGCCGCAGCTGCGCCACTGGACCAGTGGTCACAGCGGCGCCCCGCAGTGACCGATCACGGCGGTCCGGCCTTGTAACCGACGCCGCGCACGGTGAGCACGATCTCCGGGTTCTCCGGATCCTTCTCGACCTTGGCGCGCAGTCGCTGCACGTGCACGTTCACCAGACGGGTGTCGGCGGCGTGCCGGTAGCCCCACACCTGCTCGAGCAGCACCTCGCGGGTGAACACCTGACGCGGCTTGCGCGCGAGCGCGACCAGCAGGTCGAACTCCAGTGGGGTGAGCGAGATCTGCCCGGGGCCGCGGGTCACCTTGTGCGCGGGCACGTCGATGACGATGTCGGCGATCGAGAGCAGCTCGGCGGGCTCGTCCTCGGTGCGGCGCAGACGCGCCCGCACGCGGGCGACGAGCTCCTTGGGCTTGAAGGGTTTGACGATGTAGTCGTCGGCACCGGACTCCAGGCCGAGGACCACATCGACCGTATCGGTCTTGGCGGTGAGCATGACGATCGGAACGCCGGAATCGGCCCGCAGCACCCGGCATACGTCGATGCCGTTCATGCCGGGCAGCATCAGGTCGAGCAGTACCAGGTCGGGGCGGATCTCCCGCACCGCTGACAGGGCCTGTGTGCCGTCGCCCACCACATGCGGGTCGAACCCTTCCCCGCGCAAGACGATGGTCAGCATCTCAGCGAGTGCCATATCGTCGTCGACGACCAGAATCTTGGGCTTCATAGTCCTATGTTGTCATCTCCATGGCCAGGATCGGGCCGCCACGCCATTAATGGTGTGAACCCGTCGCGTATCCAACCTTATCCGGAAAAGATTTCCGAGCAGAGGGTGAGTAACGCAGGCCTATCGTCATCGGATCGGTATGTCCACCACCGGCCGAACCAGTCGCGGTCGGCGAGTTCACGATAGACCTCGCCGGTGCGCCGCTGCAGACCGCCGTCCCGTTCGTAGGCATCGAGGGCGCGGGTGTCGTCGAGTTCGCCTCGGAGCCGGGCGCGTTCGGCCGCCACCTCGGTGGGCACGTCGAGCAGAACGGTGAGATCCGGCGTCGGCAGTTCGAGTCTGCCGAACTCCAGATCGCCCACCCACGACACGATTTGGCCGTCGGCGTCCTGGTGCGCCCGCGCGGCCGAGTAGGCCGCGTTGGACGCCACCCATCGGTCCAGGATCACGATGTCGTTGCCGCCCAACAGGTCCGACAGCTCCGCGCGCGCCGCCGCCCGGTCGAGCGCGAACATGATCGCCATGCCGTTGATCGAGCCGGCCAGGTCGCCGTTGCCCCCGCGCAGCGCCTCCGCCGCCAGATCGGCGTGGATCGAATGCCCGTATTGCGGAAAGGCCAGACTGTCCGCCCGCAAGCCCTTCGCGGACAATTCGGCGATCAGCCCGTCGATCAAAGTCCGCTTACCGGCACCATCGAGCCCCTCGACCGCAATCAGTACGCCCATGCGCAGCAGATTACCCGCCGGATGACGACGGCGGCCCGCCGACCGAAGGTCGACGGGCCACCGTGGCGTACAGAACTCAGTAGCGGTAGTGCTCCGGCTTGTACGGGCCTTCCACGTCCACGTTGATGTACTCGGCCTGATCCTTGGTGAGCTTGGTCAGGGTGCCGCCGAGGGCCTCGACGTGGATCTTGGCGACCTTCTCGTCGAGGTGCTTGGGCAGGCGGTAGACCTCGTTGTCGTACTCTTCCGGCTTCGTCCACAGCTCGATCTGGGCGATGACCTGGTTGGAGAAGCTGTTGGACATGACGAACGAGGGGTGGCCGGTGGCGTTGCCCAGGTTCAGCAGGCGACCTTCGGACAGCAGGATGATCGCCTTGCCGGTCTCCTTGAAGGTCCACTCGTCGACCTGCGGCTTGATGTTGATCCGGGTCGCGCCCGAACGCTCCAGCGCCGCGATGTCGATCTCGTTGTCGAAGTGGCCGATGTTGCCCAGGATCGAGTGATCCTTCATCGCCTTCATGTGGTCGAGGGTGATGATGTCCTTGTTGCCGGTCGAGGTGATGACGATGTCGGCGTCGCCGATCGCCTGCTCGACGGTGACCACGTCGTAGCCGTCCATCAGCGCCTGCAGCGCGTTGATCGGGTCGATCTCGGTGACCTGCACGCGCGCGCCCTGGCCGGCCAGCGACTCGGCGCAGCCCTTGCCGACATCGCCGTAACCGCAGATCAGCACCTTCTTGCCGCCGATGAGCACATCGGTGCCGCGGTTGATGCCGTCGATCAGCGAGTGGCGGGTGCCGTACTTGTTGTCGAACTTGGACTTGGTGACCGAGTCGTTGACGTTGATCGCCGGGAACACCAGCTCACCCGCGGCGGCGAACTGGTACAGCCGCAGCACGCCGGTGGTGGTCTCCTCGGTGACGCCCTTGACCGAGTCGGCGATGACGCTCCACTTGGTCTTGTCGGCCTCGAGGCTCTCGCGCAGCAGGTCGAGGAACACCGTGTACTCGGCGGAGTGATCGGCGTCGGCGGGCGGAACCAGACCGGCCTTCTCGAACTGCGCGCCGCGCAGCACGAGCATGGTCGCGTCGCCACCGTCGTCGAGGATCATGTTGGCCGGGGCGTTCGGCCAGGTGAGCATCTGCTCGGCGGCCCACCAGTACTCCTCCAGCGTCTCGCCCTTCCAGGCGAAGACGGGGATGCCCTTGGGCTCGTCGACGGTGCCGTTCGGGCCGACCACGATGGCGGCGGCGGCGTGATCCTGGGTGGAGAAGATGTTGCAGGAGGCCCAGCGCACGTCGGCGCCGAGAGCAACGAGGGTTTCGATCAGGACGGCGGTCTGGACCGTCATGTGCAGCGATCCGGAGATTCGCGCGCCCTTCAGCGGCTGGACGTCGTGGTATTCACGGCGCAGCGCCATCAGGCCCGGCATCTCGTGCTCGGCGAGGCGGATCTCCTTGCGGCCGAATTCGGCCAGCGAGAGGTCTGCCACCTTGTAGTCGATGCCGTTGCGGACGTCGGGGGTGAGCTCGGTGCGCGCGGGGAGTTCTGAGGTCGTCACGTTGGCTAGGTTACCGTCTGGGGCCGCGCGAGTTCCCCTCCTCCGCCGAGGTGGAGTCTCAGGCCGCCGCGCGGTATCGGGCCAGCAACCGTCGCGGCTTCGCGGGCGAGACATTGGCCAGGCTCAGGTCGCCGCCGTAGTGCGCCGCGACCTTGGGGTCCATCACCGCACGCCACAGCGGCGGAACGGCCGCGAGCACGATCATGGTGGCGTACCCGGCGGGCAGCTGCGGAGCTTCTTCGCTGCTGCGCAGGGTCTGGTAGCGGCGGCCCGGGTTGGCGTGGTGGTCGCTGTGGCGCTGCAGATGGAACAGGAAGATGTTGGTGACCAGGCGATCGGAGTTCCAGCTGTCGCGCGGGGAGCACCGTTCGTAGCGGCCGTTGGGCTTGCGCGCGCGCAGCAGTCCGTAATGCTCGACGTAGTTGACGGTCTCGAGCAGCGCGATGCCGATCGCGGCCTGGACGGCCAGCCACGGGAGGATGGACGGGCCGAACACGAGCGTCAGCGAACCGAACAGCGCCGCCGTCATCGCCCAGGCCTGCAGGATGTTGTTATCGGCGCTCCACCAGCCGCGACCTTGCCGGAGCAGGCGGGCGCGCTCGAGGTGCACGGCCGACCGGAACCCGCCGATCACGCTGCGCGGCAGGAACTCCCACAGCGATTCACCCAGCCGGGCGCTGGCCGGATCCTCAGGGGTTGCCACGCGGGCGTGGTGTCCGCGATTGTGCTCGACGAAGAAGTGCCCGTACCCCGATTGGGCCAGCGCGATCTTCGACAGCAATTTTTCGGCACTCTCCACCCGGTGACCCAATTCGTGGGCGGCGTTGATGCCGATGCCGCTGACGAAGCCCACCGTGGCGGCCAATCCGAGCTTGTCGACCAGGGCCAGCTCGGGGCTCGTCCACATGAAGCAGGCCACACCGAGGCTGATCAACTGGATCGGCAAAAACAGGTAGGTGCACCACCGGTAGTACCGGTCGGCGGAGAGCGCCGCGTAGTCCTCGTCGCGGGGATTGTTGCCGTCTTCGCCGACGATCCAATCCAGCACGGGAATGGCGATCAGGACGATGACAGGTCCGATCCACCAGAACACTTCAGCCTTGGTATGGAACACCAGCTGGGAGGGCAACAGCGCGCTCGCCGGGGCGATCAGCCCTAAAGCCCAGAGATACCGTTTGGGATCACGAAGACCCCCCGGTTTGCCAACCGTTTGCACACCCGCTCCGCTACAAAAAGACCAATCGCCGACCGATGTGAATACTGACAGACCGTAGGCGCGTTACACAGCGGCAGATCCTCAAACGTGGTGATGGTTACACAGGGGTGAATCAGAGCTTGTGACTTCTCTCAGTGATCCACTTCACCGGATGGGACACGGATGCCCCGTACCTGCACAATTGCCTCGACGTACGGGCTGAGCAGTGCGCTCATCTCGGCCGGGGCGTCGCGTTCGGGCACGGGCGGATTCGGAATGTAGCTCAGCGCGATCCGCACCAGCGCGTGCGCGAGCACATCGGCCTCGGCATCGGTCGCGTTCACCCAGCTGTGCACGAAAACCTGAGTCAGACGGGTGGTGGCGTGCTCGAGCAGCGGGGCCGCGTCCAGTGTGATCAACCGCAACAGGTCCGGCTTCATCTCCCCGCTCAGCAGCGAACGGACCAGTGGGTCGCCCGCGGCGGAGAGGAAGAAGCCGGTCATGCCGACCCGGATCGAGGCGCGGGCATCGCCCACATTGGCATCGAGCGCCTCGCGCACATGGTCGACGAGGTCGTCGGCCAGGCGCAGCGCGTAGGCCTGCGAGAGCCCCGCGCGCGAACCGAACTCGTTGTAGAGCGTCTGCCTGCTCACCCCGGCCCTGGCCGCGACGTCACCGAGCGTGACCTTGGACCAGTCACGCTCGGTGAGCAGTTCGCGCATCCCGTCCAGGACCGAGTTGCGCAGCAGTTCGCGCGCGGCCTCCTGGTACGGGATGCGCGAACCGGTGCGCGGGGTACCCGCGACGCTCACGAACGTTCGATCTCGACCATGAAGAAGTCGGACTTGCGGGCACCGCAATCCGGGCAGGTCCAGTCGTCGGCGATGTCTTCCCAGAGGGTGCCGGGGGCGATGCCGTCGTCGGGCCAGCCCTGGGCCTCGTCGTACTCGAAACCGCACTGTGCGCACTGGTACAGCTTGTAGTCGGTCACTGCGAAACTCCTACCGCCTCGAAGTCGATCTTTTCCCGCACCCCACAGTCCGGACAGCACCAGTCGTCGGGAACGGCCGTCCACAGTGTGCCAGGCGGAAATCCTTCGCGTGGCGCGCCTTTGGCTTCATCGAAGACGAAATCACACACCGGACATTTGTAGGCGCTCACGACCCGACCTCGGTTCCGTACTTTTCCAGCACCTGCTCCCGGCGCTTGGGTTCGATGTTGGCGAGGGTGACGTCCCCGCCGTAGTGCGCGAGCACGCGCTTGTCCATCACCTTGCGCCAGATCGGCGGGAAGTAGCCGAGCAGGATCATGCTGGCGTAGCCACTGGGCAGGTTCGGCGCACCGTCCCAGCTGCGCAGCGTCTGGTAGCGCCGGGTCGGATACGCGTGATGGTCGCTGTGGCGCTGCAGGTGGTAGAGGAAGATGTTGGTGACGATGTGGTCGCTGTTCCAGCTGTGCGCGGGCGCGGGTCGTTCGTAGCGTCCGCTGGTTGTCTTCTGCCGGACCAGGCCGTAGTGCTCGAGGTAGTTCACCGACTCGAGCAGGCTGAACCCGATCACGGCCTGCAGGATCAGATACGGCAGCACCTCGATGCCGAATACGGCGATCAATCCGAGCCACAACACCACCGACATCGCCCAGGCGTTGAGCACGTCGTTGCGCAGCGTCCAGGGACTCTTGTCGAGCCGACCCAGACGTTGCTTCTCGAGATGCCAGGCCGAGCGCAGGCTGCCCCAGACCGTGCGCGGCCAGAATGCCCAGAAGGACTCACCGATGCGCGAACTCGCGGGGTCTTCCGGAGTGGCGACCCGCACGTGGTGACCACGGTTGTGCTCGATGTAGAAGTGCCCGTAGAACGATTGGGCCAGCGCGATGCGCGCGAGCCAGCGTTCCAGTTCGACCTTCTTGTGACCGAGTTCGTGCGCGGTGTTGATGCCGATGCCGCCGATCATGCCCACGCTGATCGCGATACCGATCTTGTCGACCACATTGGCGCCGCCGGGGAACCCCAGCCAGTGCAGGTTCGGCGCGGTGATGATGTAGCAGGCGAAGATGAGCGAGGCGTACTGGAACGGCAGGTACAGGTAGGTGAGGTAGCGGTAGTACTTGTCGTTCTCCAGGTACTCCATCACCTCGTCGGGCGGGTTGTTGCCGTCGGGACCGAAGAACAGGTCCGCCAGCGGGATCACGAGGTAGACCAGCACCGGCCCGAGCCAGAACGGGATCTCTGCGATGCGATGCCAGCCGAGCTGGTTGAGGCCCCAGATCAGGGGGATCGCGATCGTGAACAGGCCGGTCGGGGCGAACAGCCCCCACAGCCACAAATATCGCTTGGAATCTCGCCACTGCGGCGGTGCGACCCGCTGCTCGGACGCGTTGGCATCAGTCGACATCATCGTCTCCAGTCCCGAGGCACATCTCACACGTGTGATGTGCGTAACTCTCTGTTACAGACGATATGTCCGGATGCGTCCGCTGTCTAGACAAATTGGCCAATTTGTAAAGCAGTGACGACTCGATAACGCGAACGGCGACCGTGCCCGAACTGGACACGGTCGCCGTCGTTACAGGTCAGTGACCTTTTCAGGGGCCTTTACATTCGGCCTCTGACCGGAAGTAGCACGTCCGCGCCCGGTGGTAGCCCGTCGACCGGCCACCACCGCAGATCGGTCGATTCGGCACTGCGGACCGGCACCGCGCCAGGGGGCGCCACGATCTCGAAGAGCAGGTCCAGATGCCGCGTCGGCACGCCGAGCGAGCAGGTGATCGGGTGCGCCTGCGCGCCGTAGAGACCCGGCGTGAGAATCAGGTCGGGGATGCCGGATTCCTCCACCGCCTCCCGCAGCGCCGCGTCCTGCACGGTCTTGTCATCGGGTTCGCAATGACCACCCAGCTGGATCCAGCGACCGACGCGCGGGTGCAGGGTGAGCAGGATGTCGCGACGGTCGTGCGACAACACGATCGCCGACGCGGTGATGTGGCCGGGCGCGTGTTCGCGCAGACACCCGCGGGGAGCCGAGCCGAGGAAGGCCAGAATCGCTTCGCGCAGTGAGTGATCCGCGCGGGCCTCGGGTTCCCAGTGCGTGAGCAACTCGGTCGCCGACGCGTGCAGCGACTCCGCGCTCACAGTTCCACCAGGCCGGCGCCTGCCGAGCCGACGGTGCGCGCCACCGGCTCCTCCAGGGGATGACCGATCGCGATGGCGCCCAGCGGCATCCAGTCCTCGTCGAGCCCGAGGACCTCGCGAACGATCTCGGGCGCGAAGATGGTCGAGCCGATCCAGCAGCTGCCGAGGCCGTCGGCGGCCAGCGCCACCAGCAGCCCCTGCACCGCCGCGCCGACGGCCACCGTGAACATCGTCTGCTCGGCCGCCTGACGACGAGCGTCGGGATAGTCGTGGGCGCCATCGGGCACGCAGAACGGGATGATCACTTCCGGCGCGTCGAAAAGGATTCGGCCACGCGCGATCCGACGCCGCACGCGTTCGGGGTCGAGCCCGTCGGCGGTGAGGTCCTCGCTCCACTTCTCGGTCATGGCATCGAGCAGCTGGGTCCGCAGCGTCGCCTTGCGCAGCCAGACGAAGCGCACCGGGCGGGTGTGGTGCGGCGCGGGCGCGGTGAGGCCGACCGCCACGGCGGCGCGGATCCGTTCCGGGTCCACCGCCTCGGTGGTGAACGCGCGCACCGAACGACGCAGCGGCACAGCCTCTTTGCGGCCCTGCTCGAGCGCTTCGGCGGTGCCGAGCCAGAACAGGTCGTCGATGCCACCGCGCAGCAGTGCCGCCGCGGTCGACCCGTCGTCGTCGGTCCGCAGCCCGCGCACCACCGCCACCGGGACTCCGCCGAGCTTGCCCTTGACCAGATCGGCGGCGGCGGCGAGCTCGTCGGCGACGGCCACCTGCGTGACGTACAGCTCGTTGCCCTGCCCGTCCACCGAGCCGGCGTAATCATGGAGCACCCGCAGCCCGGCCGACCCGATGGCCGCGTCGATCTGCCCGTTGCGCCAGGCCCGGCCCATGGTGTCGGTGATGACCACGGCCACGTCGACGCCGAGCCGCTGGGCGAGCGCGGTGCGCAGTGACTTCGCGCTGCCGTCGGGATCGACAGGCAGCAGCACCAATTCGCCCTCGGCCACGTTGGAGCCGTCCACCCCGGAGGCCGCCTGCACGATGCCGAGCCGGTTCTCGGTGATGAGGGTGCGGCCCTTGCGCGCGAGCACCCGCACGGCTTCGTCCTCGACCAGCTTGCGACGAGCGGTGTCGCGCTCCTCGGGGTCGATCGGCGCGACGACGATGCGCCCCTCGACCTTCGACACGATCTTGCTGGTGACCACGATGATGTCGCCGTCGGCGAGCCAGGGCGCCTGTGCCGCAAGGTGTTCGGCGATGTCGTCGCCGGGCCGGAACTCCGGCAACCCGGTCACCGGGAGGATCCGCAACTCGTCGGCGGCGTGGTCGGGCAACGCGCCGCCGGTGTCGTTCGTCTGCGAACTCATACCTTCACTCCCGCCAATTCCAATGCGGCGCGCGCCATTTCAGCGGTGGCCTCGGGGTCGGTCATCAACAGCGGAACGCTGCGCACCTCCACGCCGGGAACATCGGCGGAGTCGGTGGAGTGCACCAGCCACCCGTCGAGGATGCCGGTGGCCGAGCGGGCGCCGTAGTGGCGGCCGATCGCCTCCGCGGTGGACTCCACACCGATCGCGGTCAGACACTCATCGGCCATGCCCCGCAACGGCTTTCCGTCGATCACCGGCGAGAGCCCGATCACCTTGGCTTCGCTGGTGCGTAGCGCGCCTCTGATTCCGGGCACGGCGAGGATCGCGCCGATGCTCACGACAGGGTTGGACGGGGCCAGCAACACGGCGTCAGCGGAGCCTATGATTTCGGTCACATTCGGCGCCGGAGAGGCTTGCTCGGCGCCGATCGAGGCAAATCCGTGAGTCGGGAGCGCCGCGCGGTACCGCACCCACCATTCCTGAAAGTGGATCGCGCGACGTTCGCCAGCATTGTCGGGATCGCTGACCACCACGTGGGTTTCGCAGCGATCGTCGGTAGCCGGAATCAGCTTCACCCCCGGCTGCCAGCGATTGCACAGCGCTTCGGTGACCGCGGACAGCGGATATCCGGCGCGCAGCATTTCGGTGCGAATGAGGTGGGTGGCGATATCGCGATCGCCCAGGCCGAACCAATCGGGCTGGGCGTTGTATTTCGCCAGCTCCTCTTTCGCGTGCCAGGTTTCGTCGGCGTGGCCCCAGCCACGCTCGGTGTCGATGCCACCGCCGAGGGTGTACATGCAGGTGTCGAGGTCGGGACAGATGCGAAGGCCATGCATCCAGACGTCGTCGCCGACGTTGACGATGGCCGAGATGTCGGCTTCGGGCAGCAGCTGCCGGACGCCTTGGAGGAACCGGGCACCGCCGACACCGCCGACGAGAACGGCGATCTTGGGCTCGCGCACCGCGTGTTGTGCAGTCACAGGGTCACAGCCTAGTGAGTGACGGTTGCCCGTCGCTTCCGCGCCGAATTACGGCGAAGTTGCTGGTCATTTGCCACGGCACATAACAAGATCAACACGAAAGGCGGGTGCGGAGTGTAACGGAAGGGTGACGGCGGGTTGACCACCGGCAAGTGCGGCGTGTCTAATCACAGACATGTCATTCCGGTCACCGCGAGAGGGCATAGCGCGGGGGCGTTTGCGAGAGGGTTCCACGTCGCCGGAAACGGCCACGGCGCGAGGACACAGCGCAGGGGACGTTTGCGAGAAGGTTCCCACTCGCCGGAAGGCAGGCTCGGGGAAGCCCGCGAGACTACGTCGCGGTGTTGGGCCGTCGGAGATCTCATTCGGACCGACGGAAAGAATCATTCTGCGCTAACACATAGTGAGGAGGCGGAACGATGACCGAAGATCTGGTCTCGCCGACCGATTCCACAGCAGGCGCAGCTCACGCTGTCTGCGCTGACATGAGCTGGCAGGAACCGGACGTGGTAAGCGAAGTCGCGGCTCCCCGGCTGAGTCTGGTCGTTACGGGCTTCGACGAAATGTTCGAGTCGATCGAAGAGCAGTGGCAGGAACGTGCCCTCTGCGCTCAGACCGACCCCGAGGCGTTCTTCCCCGAGAAGGGCGGCTCGACGCGTGAGGCCAAGCGAATCTGCTTGGGCTGTGAAGTACGTGACCAGTGCCTGGAATACGCACTGGCACATGATGAACGCTTCGGCATCTGGGGCGGTCTCTCGGAACGAGAGCGTCGCAGGCTGAAGCGCGGAATCGGTTAAGTGACTGTTCGAAAGTAGACTCTCTCCAGGCCTGGCCCGGAGCCATGCAGGCGCAGTACGTCGGTGTCTCCGGGCGAACGCCCTTGTTGATCTTCACGGTGCAGGCGAGAGAGGTGAAAGACCCATGGCACGTTCCCGGCGTCATTCTCCGGCACCCACCGCTCGTTCGGTGACCCGCCGCGGCCGCGGAGTCCGAGGCCCCATGCTTCCGCCGACAGTGCCCGCGTGGCGCACCAGGGGCCAGAAATTCGATCGGCTCGTGCTCGAGGCGTTCGCCCCACTGGACACCCGCTGGCACGATCGCCTCACCAAGCTCGATATCGCCGTCGACGATGTGCCGAAAATCCGTCCACTGCATCCTGATTCGGTCACCTGGCCGGACGAGGTGGTCGCCGACGGACCGGTGCCGCTGTCGCGGCTGATCCCCGCGGGCGTCGACCGGCACGGTGCGGCCACTCGCGCCAGAGTGGTGTTGTTCCGCAAGCCGCTGGAATTGCGGGCCGCCGATCCCGACGATCTGGTCGAGTTGCTGCGCGAGGTCCTCGTCCAGCAGATCGCGACCTACCTCGGTGTAGACCCCGATCTGATCGATCCCGAGCCCGAATAGGCGTACCTCCGCCTTCGCTCCGGCCGTGCGCTCGAGACCGACGAACGCTGCGCGGCTGTACCGATCATGCTTACGTCCGCCTTCGCCCATTAGGGCGTGTCCGTATCCACTTTCGGGCCGCGGAGGGCTAATCTCGACGTCGTGATCCCTATGCGTCGTTGCTGCCGACCCGGCTGCAAGAACCCGGCTGTAGCGACGCTGACTTATGTGTACTCCGACTCGACCGCTGTCGTCGGACCCTTGGCCACCGTCGCCGAACCGCATTCCTGGGATCTCTGCGAAACGCACGCCTGCCGCATCACCGCGCCCAAGGGCTGGGAACTCGTCCGCCACGAAGGCGGCTTCTCCTCGAGCACCCCGGACGACGACGACCTCACCGCGCTGGCCGAAGCCGTCCGCGAAGCGGGCCTGCGTCGCCGCCCCGCCGCCGAAGCCGACCAGCCGGGCTACCGCGACAACGCCGCCGCGGCCCCCCGCACCGCGCGCACGGGCCGCCGCGGCCACCTACGGGTTCTCCCGGATCCGTAGCTAGTCCGGCCAGGATCCCGAAGAGTCGGCGCAGCCCGCTAGGGTTAGCCCCATGACGACCCTCGCGCGCTCTGGCGAACTCGTGAATGCCGTGATCAAGGCTTATGACGTCCGCGGGGTGGTGGGCGAACAGATCGACGAGGCGTTCGTCGGCGATGTCGGTGCTTCCTTCGCGCGTCTGATGCGCGAAGAAGGCGCCACCCGCGTCGTGATCGGCCACGACATGCGCGAGTCCTCCCCCGCGCTGTCCGAGGCGTTCGCACAGGGCGTGCGGGCCCAGGGCCTCGATGTGGTGCACATCGGTCTGGCCTCCACCGACCAGCTCTACTTCGCCTCGGGCAAGCTCGGTTGTCCCGGCGCCATGTTCACCGCCAGTCACAACCCGGCCGAGTACAACGGCATCAAGCTGTGCCGCGCGAACGCGCTGCCCGTCGGGCAGGACACCGGGCTGGCGACCATCGCGGCCGAGGTGATCGAGGGTGTGCCCGCCTACGACGGCGCGCCCGGCACCGCCACCAGCACCGATCTGCTCGCCGACTACGCGGACTACCTGCGCGAACTGGTGAACCTCGACGAGATCCGCCCGCTCACCATCGCGGTCGACGCCGGCAACGGTATGGGCGGCCACACCGTGCCCGCCGTCCTCGGCACCCTGGGCCCGATCACGATCGTGCCGCTGTACTTCGAACTCGACGGCTCGTTCCCCAACCACGAGGCCAACCCTCTCGACCCGAAGAACCTCGTCGACCTGCAGGCGCTGGTGCGCTCCAGCGGCGCCGACATCGGCCTGGCCTTCGACGGCGACGCCGATCGTTGCTTCGTCGTCGACGAGCGCGGCGAGCCTGTGTCGCCGTCGGCGATCACGGCGATCGTGGCGCAGCGTGAGCTGGCCAAGGAGCCGGGCGCGACCGTGATCCACAACCTGATCACCTCGCGCGCGGTGCCCGAGCTGGTCGAGGAGCTGGGCGGCAAGCCGGTGCGCACGCGGGTGGGCCACTCGTTCATCAAGCAGGAGATGGCCTCGACCGGCGCGGTGTTCGGTGGCGAGCACTCCGCGCACTACTACTTCCGCGAATTCTGGGGCGCCGACTCGGGCATGCTGGCCGCGCTTCACGTGCTGGCCGCGCTCGGTGAGGGCGAGCGGACGGTCTCGGACCTGATGGCCGCCTACGACGTGTACGCCGCCTCGGGCGAGATCAACTCGACCGTCGCCGACGCCGCCGACCGCACCGCCGCCGTGCTCGCCGCGTTCGCCGACCGCACCGAGTCGGTGGACCGGATGGACGGCGTCACGGTCGACCTGGGCAACCACGCCTGGTTCAACCTGCGCGCATCGAATACCGAACCGCTGCTTCGACTCAATGTCGAGGCCGGATCGCGCGACGATGTAAACGCACTCGTGACCGAGATCCTGAGCATCGTCCGCGCCTGACTGGGAAGATGAAACCAGTACCCGTGGAATCACATGCCCGGTATTCGGCGACGGCAGATCACGAGCATTGCCGGTGCCCGGCTGGAATAGTGGAGTCACAGACGACACAGCGCGATGAGGGGAGGTGGATTCGGCGATGATCGCTGGAACACCGGTATTCGACCTCGACGATGCCGAGTCACTGGCGGCGGCCGACACCGGCGGCGCCCTGCGCTCGGCGGCCTCGGGCGGCGCCCAGGTGCGGGCCACCGCGGCGGCGGTCGCCGAAACCTCGCTCATCGAACGGCTCTCCGACCTGCGCCCGCGCAGCCTGGTGCTGGTCGCGGGATCGGGTCGCGCCGCGCGCGCGGCCGGACTGCTCGTCGCCACGCTCGGCGATCGGGCCGGACTGCCGATCGTGCCCGTCACCGCGCTGCCGCCGTGGGTCGGTCCGCTGGACGTGGTCCTGGTGGCCGGCGACGACGCGGGTGACCCGCGGCTGATCGATGCCGTCGACCGTGCGCTGCGCCGCAGTGCCGAGGTGGTGATCGCCGCGCCCAACGAGGGTCCGTTGCGCGCGGTCGCCGCCGGTCGCGCGATCGTGCTCGAACCGCGGGTGCCCGTTCTCGACCAGAATCGGCTGCTGCGTTTCCTCGCCGTCGGCATCGCAGTCCTGCGTGGGGTCGACGCCCAGCGCAGCGGCCCGGCCACGCCCGATCTCACCGCGCTGGCCGACATGCTCGACGCCGAAGCACTGCGCGACGGCCCGACCAACGAGGTCTTCCACAACCCGGCCAAGACCCTCGCCGCGCGGATGCACGGGGTGGGTGTCGTCCTCGCGGGCGACTCGCCCGCCGCGGTGGAACTGGCCGGTCACGGCGCCGAGGTGCTGCTGCAGTCCGCGGGCCGGTTGGCTTCGGCCGCCGATCTCGCCGACGCCGTCGCCGCGGTCGGGCGCCTGGCCGCTGCCACCGGCGGCACCGCGCCCGGCTTCGATCCGCTGTTCCATGACGAGGAACTCGACGGTCCCGCACCGGTCGACCGAGTCCGGGTGCTGGCCTTGAGCGTGCATCCCGATCAGGCCGCCGCCCGGCGCAAGCTCGCGGTCTTCGAAGGCGCGGGCGCGGGCCTGGTCGACGCCGATCTGGTCCATGCCGATGTCGACGTGCTGCAATCCCAGCTCGCCGACCCCGGCGCCGCACCCGCGATCGAACGCACCGCTGCCGATTCCGCCGCAGGGGGCGGACACGGCAGTGAACTCGAGCAACTGGCTGTGCTCGCGCTGCGGCTCGACATGGCCGCGGCCTATCTTCGACTCACCGGTGCGCGCGGTGCCGCCGCGCCCGAACCGGATCGATACGACGGGGGACGCTACTAGTGCAGGAACTCGTTGGTGCGCTGCGTTCTTACGCATGGGGGTCGCGCACCGCGCTCGCTCAGCTGTGCGGACGGCCGGTGCCATCGGCCCATCCCGAAGCCGAACTGTGGTTCGGCGCGCACCCGGCCGATCCCGCGCACGTGCAGACCGGCTCGGGCACACGTTCACTGCTCGAGGTCCTCATGGCCGACCCGGCGGGTGAATTGGGAGCAGCGGCCGACACTTTCGGCGCCCGGCTGCCGTTCCTGCTGAAGATCCTCGCCGCCGAGGAACCGCTCTCGCTCCAGGCGCACCCGAGTTCGGCGCAGGCGCGTACCGGTTTCGAACGCGAGAACCGCACCGGCGTGGCACTGGATTCGCCGCTGCGCAACTACCGCGACGACAGCCACAAGCCCGAACTCGTTGTCGCACTCGAACGTTTCGAGGCGCTGGCCGGGTTCCGCGATCCGCACCGCACCGTCGACCTGTTGCGCGCGCTGGATGTTCCCGGCCTCAACATCTACGCCGAACTGCTTGCCGCCCAGCCCGATTCGGCCGGTCTGCGCACCCTGTTCACCACCTGGATCACGCTGCCGCCCGCCGTGCTGTCGAAGCTGCTGCCCACGGTGCTCGAGGGCTGTGTGAACTACCTGTCGGCCAAGGGCGCGCGCGAGTTCACCGCCGAGGTGCGCACCGCGCTCGAACTGGCCGAGGTCTACCCCGGCGACGCGGGTGTCCTCGCCGCGCTGCTGCTCAACCGGCTGACCCTGGAACCCGGCCAGGCGCTGTTCCTCGCGGCCGGCAATCTGCACGCGTACCTGCGCGGGGTGGGCGTGGAGATCATGGCCAATTCCGACAACGTGTTGCGTGGTGGGCTCACCCCCAAGCACGTCGACGTGCCTGAACTGCTGCGGGTGCTGGACTTCGAGCCGATCGACCTGCCGGTGATCGAACCCGAACCCAGTAGCGACGGCGGTATCCGATACCGCACGCCCGCACCGGAATTCGCCCTGTGCCGTTTCGACCTCGGCGCCGACGACGAGCCGGTCGTGCTCGCCGACGCGGGCCCCGGCATCGTGCTGTGCACGGCGGGCACGCTCGAACTCTCCGAGAACGGGCACACGCTCATCGTCGAACGTGGCAGCGCGGCCTGGATCTCCGCTACCGACACCGACATCAAGGCGCGCGCGCTGCGCGGCCCCGCCCAGCTGTTCAGCGCCTGCGTCGGCGACAACTGAACCGCCTTCGCCGCGGCCGTGCCGCACGGGACTGATGACCGGTTCGCCGCTGTGTCCGATTAGGCTGTGGCGAGTCGTGTTCAGTGAACAGAAGGGCGGGCCGGCATGTCGGCTGGTGGTGGCAAGAAGGCGATCGTCGCGGCGTTGACGGCCAACGCGGGGATCGCGGTGGCGAAGTTCGTCGGCGCGTTCATCACGGGTTCGGCCTCGATGATGGCGGAGGGCGTGCACTCGGTCGCCGACACCGCGAATCAGGGCCTGCTGCTGTTCGGCCAGCGTGCCGCCGCCAAGGATGCCGACGAGCTGCACCAGTTCGGGTACGGCCGCAATCGCTACTTCTACTCGTTCGTCGTGGCGCTGGTGCTGTTCACCCTCGGCTCGGTGTACGCGATCTACGAAGGCATCCACAAGATCCAGCACCCCGAGGAGCTGAGTCAGCCGATCGTCGCGATCGTCATCCTGGTGATCGCGATCGGCCTCGAGACCTTCAGCTTCCTCACCGCGGTGCGCGAATCCAAGCCGCTCAAGGGCAACGCGAGCTGGTGGCGGTTCATCCGCAACTCGCGCAGCCCCGAGCTGCCGGTGGTGCTGCTCGAGGACACCGGCGCGCTGATCGGTCTGGTGCTCGCCCTCGGTGGCGTCGGGCTCACCATGGTCACCGACGACCCGATCTTCGACGGCATCGGCACCCTGTCGATCGGTGTCCTGCTCGGCATCATCGCGATCGTGCTGATCGTGGAGATGAAGAGCCTGCTCATCGGTGAGGGCGCCACCCCCGAACAGGGTCGGGCGATCCGCGAGAACCTGGTCGACGGCACCAGGATCACCTCGCTGATCCACCTCAAGACCGAGTACCTCGGCCCGGACGAGATGCTGGTCGCCGCGAAGGTCGCCCTCGCCCCGAACCTGGACATCGCCGATGTCGCCGAAGCGATCGACGCCGCCGAGACGCGCGTGCGCGCAGCAGTCCCCACCGCCCGCCTCATCTACCTGGAACCCGACCTGTACAGAGCCAAATAGCGGCTGGCGCCGCGGTTCTCGGCGCTTGACTCCGCCTCTTCCCTCCCTCCGGGCACTCCTTCGTCGCACCCTCCACTCAGTCCAGAGGCGGAGGCGCGCCGAGAACGCCGGGGCCGACGACACGGTGCCGAGGTCGGTGCGTGGCTCGGTGATGGCGGTAGCGTTCCGATATGGCCGAGCAAGGTGGAGACAGCAAGATCGCGATCCTCGCCGCACTCGGGGCGAACGCGGGGATCATGGTCGCGAAGTTCATCGGCGCGTTCATCACCGGCTCGTCGGCGATGCTGGCCGAGGCGGTGCACTCGGTGGCCGATACCGGGAACGAGGCGCTGCTGCTGGTCGGCCGCAATCGGGCCGACCAGCCCGCGGATACGCTGCACCCCTTCGGGTATTCGCGCAATCGGTATTTCTATTCGTTCGTCGTCGCGCTCGTCCTGTTCGTGATGGGGTCGCTGTTCGCGATCAACGAGGCGATCCACAAGATCCGGTTCCCGGAGGAGATCGTGTCGGCCTGGGTGGCGATCGGGATCCTCGGGGTATCGCTGGTGCTGGAGAGCGCCAGTTTCCGTACCGCGCGCAAGCAGTCGGCGCCGCTGAAGGGCAAGAATTCGTGGTGGTATTTCATCCGCCACACCCGCAATCCCGAACTGCCCGTGGTGCTGCTCGAGGACGCGGGCGCGATCATCGGCCTGCTGTTCGCCCTGACCGGGGTGAGTCTGTCGGTGCTCACCGGCAACGCGGTGTGGGACGGTGTCGGCACGCTGTTCATCGGCATCCTGCTCGGCGTGAACGCGGTGATCCTGATCGTGGAGACCAAGAGTCTGCTGATCGGTGAGGGCGCGACGGCCAAGGACGACACCGCGATTCGGTCGGCGCTGCTGGCCGATCCGCGGATCGAGCGCGTGATCCGGATGCAGACCCAGTACCTCGGGCCCCAGGATCTGCTGATCAACGCCAAGATCGCGCTGCACGCGGGCCTCGACATCACCCAGGTCGCCGAGGTGATCGACGCCGCCGACGACCGTATCCACGTCGCCGTGCCGAATACGTGCACGATCTACCTCGAGCCCGATGTGTTCGAGCCCGGCAAGGTCCACGACGCACCGATGAAGCCCTACCGGTAGGCGGGCGCCTCGCCGCGCAACAGGTCGAGCGGGTCGGTGACGATGCCGAATCGGTTGCGCAGCATGTGATGCGCCGCGTGCAGGCCCGGCATCCCATGGACACCGGGACCCGGTGGAGTCGATGACGAGCACAGGTAGGTGCCCGGAATCGGGGTGGAGTAAGGATTCCAGCGAGCGAGCGGCCGGAACAGGGTCTGACGCGTGGTCATCGCGCCGGCCGAGATGTCGCCGCCGATGTAGTTGGCGTTGTGCGCGGGCATGAAGGCCGCCGGTGTCACGTGTTTCGCCAGGATCAGGTCGCGGAAACCGGGCGCGAAACGTTCGACCTGGTCGATCACCTGATCGCTGATATCGCGATCGGTGCCGTTGGGGACGTGGGCGTAGGTATAGAGGGTGTGCTGCCCCTCCGGCGCCCGGGTGGAGTCGACCACGCCCGGCTGAATGGCCAGTACGAAGGGCTGATCGGCGAAAGTGCCCGTGGCGACCTGGTGTTCGGCGTGCATCGCCTGCGCCCTGGTGCCGACCAGGTGCAGGGTGCCCGCCAGGTCGGCGCCGGGGGCGGCCCACGGCACCGGTCCCGACAGGGCGAAGTCGACCTTGCACGCGGCATTGCCGTACCGGAAACGCCCGAGGCTGTTGCGGTATCGCGAGGGCAGACGGTCACCGGCGATGCGAAGGAGTTCGGCGGGCGAGGTATCGAACAGCACCGTGCGCGCGGTGGCGAGTTCGGCGAAATCGTCGACCCGGTGCCCGGTGCGCACCTCGCCACCGAGACGTTCGATCTCGGCGATCATCGCGTTCGGGATGGCTTGGCTGCCACCGCGCGGGATCACCCAGCCACCCGCGTGCGCGAGAGTGCCGAGCAGCAGGGCCGCGCCCACGGCGGGAAAGGCGCGCGGTGAGGTGATGGCGTGGGCGGCCACCCCGCTGAACATCGCGGGCGCGACGTCACCGCTGAAACGGCTGTCCGACAGCGGGGACGCCTGTTCGAGCAGGCGGGTCGCGAACTTGATGCCGGTGCCGACGCGCAGTGGCGGGTGCCGCAGATCCGACATGGCCAGGTCGACGACATCGGGCCAGTGCTCGACCAGCGGCGCGAACAGGTCGCGCCATGGGCGACCGTCACGGCCGAGGTCGGCGACGGTGGATTCGATGTTGCGCCACGCCAATCCGGCGATCCCGCCGTCGAGGGGGTGCGCGTAGGAGACAGTCGGGGTGAGCAGGTCGACGCCGTGCGCCTCGAGGTCGAAAGCCCGAAAGAACGGTGATGCCAATGCCATCGGATGCGCGCCCGCACAGATGTCGTGATGGAATCCGGGCAGGGTCAGCTCGGCCGTGCGCGAACCGCCGCCCGCCTGCTCCTGCGCTTCGAGGACTCGCACCGACAACCCGGCGCGAGCGGCGATCACGGCCGCGGCAAGACCGTTCGGCCCCGACCCCACTACTACGACTTCCGCCATCCGCCGTCCCTTCGCCCTCGCCCCGCTCTGCCGACCTGCGTCGTTGCCTCCAACCTACGCGGAGCGACGAGCGCGTCCAGGTGCGCTGGGTCACCCAGCCGGTTCGACGCGCCGTCGCCTCGCTCAGGCCGGATCGGCTGTCGCCTCGCTGGTCCCGTCGACCAGCAGGGTGAGGCGTCGTTCCCGCAGTTCGGGGCGTAGCCGTCCACCTCGGTCGAGGGTGGCCAGGCCGTGCAGTGAGGCCCAAGCCACTTCGGTGCGG
This sequence comes from Nocardia sp. NPDC060220, assembly GCF_042727815.1. Lineage (NCBI taxonomy): Bacteria > Bacillati > Actinomycetota > Actinomycetes > Mycobacteriales > Nocardiaceae > Nocardia > Nocardia sp. NPDC060220. The sequence goes on along the minus strand of NZ_JBHWZY010000002.1, from coordinate 719 downwards.
GCACCGAGATCGTCGCCCTCCGCATACGGGGAGAACATCGCTTCCAGGCCCGCGAAGGCGTCGCGCAGGGGCTGCGGGGCGTCGAGGCCGAAGTTGAGGTCGGTCTTCTGCTGGAAGATGGCGTCGTAGCGGGCCGGGTTGGCGGTGGCGAAGTCGAGGTAGGCGCGCGCGACGTTGGCGATCACCTCGGAATGGGTGGTCGCCGCCTCGCGAGCCTGCTTCAGTTGCTCGGCGAGCTCGACGCAGCCCTGCAGCGCGACGGCGCCGACGATGGCCGCCTTGTTCGCGAAATGGCTGTAGAGCACGGGCTGGCTGTATTCGATGCGGTCGGCCAGTTTGCGGATGGTGACCGCGTCCCAGCCTTCCGCTTCGGCCATCTCGCGCGCGGTGTCGATGATCCGCTGATGCCGTTCGGCGCGTTCGCGTTCCTTGCGCTGCTGGGTGCTCATGCTCGATATTCTAGCAACGCTAGACAAGATAGCGAGGATCGGGTTATTGTTCTTTCAACACCTAGCGCCGCTAGATTTCAGAGCAAGCAATAAGATTCAGGAGCACCTCATGACCACCTCGCGCATCGCCACCGCTCTCTCCCTGCTCGGCGGCCTGTTCATCATCTACGTCGGCATCAACTACCTCATCGCCCCGGAGATCACGGCCGCGGGCTTCGGCCTTAAATAATTAAACGAGGGCGTCGCGGTTGGATTGTTGTAGTTTATTTG
>NZ_JBHWZY010000001.1:0-35980 GCF_042727815.1 Nocardia sp. NPDC060220 | reverse complement strand
GGTCGCGATTGTGACCGGCGTGCTCGGACTGCTCGGCAAACTGCCCCGCAACCGCTTCCTCGGTGTCACCACCGAAGCCGCGCTGCACAGTGACGACAATTTCCGCATCGCCAACCGCATCGCCGCCCCCACCTCCGTCGGCGCGGGCGCCCTGCTGTTCGCCGGCGGACTGGTCGTGCTGGTCGCCGGTGGTCTTGCGAGCGTCGGCGTAGCCGCGCTCGTCGCGGTCATCGCCATTTTCACCCTCGGCGCAGGCGCCAACGCCGCCGCCCGCACAGTAGAACCCCTCCTCCCGCCCGCCCCCGTCGGCGGCTGCGGCTCCTCCTGCGGCGGCTGCTCCCTCCGCGACACCTGCGCCCCCGCCAACTAACCCTCTAGCGGCAGGGTCCTGCGTTCCGGTACAACAGGAGGCAGGACCTTGATCGGGGGGAATTGTGAAGGTTGTTGGGGCTGGGCTTGTTCTTGCGCTGATCGGGGCGATCACTACCGGCTATTCGGCGACCGCGGGGATCGTGCTGATTGTCGTCGGGGCGGTCGCTGTGGTGGTCGGTGGCGTTCTCGCCTTTCGCGATCCCGGAGGTTCTCGGAAGTCGAAGCGGTGGTGGGCCGCGGGGTCGACCGCGGGCGGGGTCAGCTGGTTCGGTGACGGCGGCGGGCAGTCGCACGGCGGCGGTGGGGGAAACAGCGGCAGCGGCGGGCACGGCGGCGGCGGTTGTAGCGGTGGCTGCGGAGGCGGCGGGTGTGGGGGTGGCGGCGGCGAATGATCGCTGACCGCACCCTCGTCAGTGGTTGAACCACAAGGGGATTGCAAGGACGCGCGGTTACGGTCGGCCTCGACATACCGAAGGTAGGGCTCGTGCGTCTCAGCAATGTCGCCGCCACTGTTCTCGCCTTCTTGTCGGAGGGCTCGGCGTGGTGGGAATCGTGGCCTAGGTAATTCGGTGTCGCCGGTCTGCGGCGGCGCTCATCTCGGGGGAGGAACCATGGTCTTTGTCGTGGCGTTCATCGTCGCTGTAGTCGGGCTGTTGCTCGGCGGTGGTATCGGAGCAGTGCTGCTGGCTACCACGATCGTGCTGGTGCTGTTCGGGCTCGTCATGCTCGGTGCCACACCGGAAGCCAGAACCGAACGCGACGCGGCCGCGGTTCGTCGGGCGCGTCGGCGTGCGACGTCGGGGCAGGTGCGGCGTGCGACGAGCCGGAGACGGTCGGCGTGGTCGAGTGGAGGTGGCCGCAGTGATTCGTCGAGCGGTGACTATTCGTCGACCAGTGGTGATTGACGGTCGCCGCTGCGACATCGTTTCGCACGGAAAGCGTTCGGGTACAACGTAGTAACAACTGATCTGGGGGGAATCATGAAGGTATTCGGGCTCGGACTGGCACTGTTCTTCGTCGGATTGTTCATCGGCGCATTCGAACCGGCGCTCGGTGTGCTGGTCATCTTGGTCTCGGTGGGCTTCATCGCGACCGGTTGTGTCCAGCTCAACCGCGCGTCCGGACAACGACAGACGCACTCCGGCGGCCGCCGCGATCGGGGTTGGGCCGCGGGCGGAGCCGCTGCTGCGGGCACGTACGGCTCCGGCGACAGCGGTAGTAGCGGAAGCAGTTGCGGCGGCGGAGGCGGCGGCGGTTGTGGTGGGGGAGGCGGCGGCGGGGGCTGCTGACCGGGCGTTCTCACCGTTGGTCGGCCGCAAGGGGATTGCAAGAACGCGCGGTTACGGTCGGCCTCGACATACCGATCCAGGTAGGGGGTCCCCATGAACTTCATCGATGTGATCGCCACGTTGCTCGCGATCGTCGTAGTCGCAGTATTTGCCGTTCTGGTCATCGGAGGTCCGGTGGTGATCATCGGGATGATCATTCGGGCGACCGATACCCCGGCCGACAGGACCAGGCGCGCGCAGCGGACCGCGAATCTACAGCGGGCGCGCACCCACTCGCGGGCACGGCGCTCGGGCTCGAGTGGCTGGAGCTCCACGGACAGCAGCTGGTCCAGCGGCAGCGCCTGGTCGGCGAGTAGCGACTCCGGATCCAGCAGCGGCAGCAGTTGCGGCGGCGGCAGTAGCAGCAGTTGCGGTGGGGGAAGTAGCTGCGGTGGGGGAAGTAGCAGTAGTTGCGGCGGCGGCGGAAGTAGCTGCTGATATCTGAACGGACAATCTTCATGCTCTACGGTGCGGGAATTCTGGTAGCTCTGGTCGGGCTGATCGCCGCCAGCCATTCGCCGCTGGCCGGCCTCGGCCTGCTGGGCTTCGCTGTGACACTGCTGACGATCGGCGGTGTGCTGAGTTTCCGGAATTCGCGCCGCTTGCGGTCGAAATACCAGCGTCTGCGGATCGATACCGGCGGCAAGGCCGGTCGACGAGGGATCGACGACGCGGACTCGCTGAGCGCGACCTACGGCGGCGGCGACTGAGGACTGGTTGCCGCGTCGGGCTGCCTGAAAGCGAATTGCAAGGACCAGCGATTACGGTCGGTCCAGACATACCCGGTCGCACCACGCGTTCGACATTCGCAGGAGGTTTCCGATGGCAGCTACGCGTTCTGACCTGCGGGGGAGCAGGGAGTACATGGCCGGGGCGCTGGTGCTGCTGATTGTCGGGCTGATCTCCGCGGCATACGGATGGATGTTCACGGCGGCGATCCTGTTCGGCTCGCTGGTGTTCTTCGTCATGGGCGTCACCCGGGTCGTGCTGCGGCCGAAGCGGGGCACCGGTGGCGCTGCGCGCAGGTCGGGATGGCTTGCCGCGGGGAGTGCCGGTGCCGGGTTCGCCGGGACCGGTGATGGTGGCAGCGGGGGTAGCTGTGGTGGCGGGAGTGGGTGCGGCGGCGGGGGCGGCTGCGGTGGTGGCGGCGGGTGCTGAACCGCGGATGACCGGGACCTGGTGGAGGGGGCCGGGTCCCGGTCGTGGTGACCCGGCCGGTGGCCGGGTCGGGTTCCGTTGTCGAAGGGTTACCGCAGGTCGACGAGGGCGGCGTGGACGGCGTGCCCGGCGGCGGGATCGCCGACCGTGATGCGAGCGCTGCCGTCCGGGTAGGCCTTCGCTTTGATACCGGCGCGGCGCAGGGCGGTGGCCACGCCGGGTCCGGGTAGGTAGAGGAAGTTCGCGTGACTGGGCGGTACGTCGATTCCGCAGGCGCGCAGAGTGATTCGCAGGCTGTCGCGTTCGCGGTTGATGCGGTCGACCCGGTCGCGGAGTTCCGTGCCCGCCGCGTAGGCGGCGCGCACCGCGGCGATGGACGCGGTGGGAGTGCCGAAGGGCAACTGCTGGTGGCGGATTCGTTCGATCAGTTTTCCGCGGCCCACGCAGTAGCCGATCCGCAGCCCGGCCAGTCCGTACGCCTTCGAGAAGGTGCGCAGGATCAACAGATTCGGGTGACGGTGCAGCAGGGTGTGGATATCGAGACGGTCCGCCGGATCGAGGAATTCGACGTAGGCCTCGTCGAGGAGCACCGGTACGCGCTGCGGTATCGCGGCGAGGAAGGAGCGAACCGCTGTCGCGTCGAGGACGGTTCCGGTCGGATTGTGCGGGCGGCACAGCACGACCAGGCAGGTGCGCCGGTTCACCGAGCGGCGCATGGCGGTCAGATCCTGATTGCCGCCGGAGTCGAGGGGGATCGGGACAAGGGTCATCCCGGCCATCTCGGCCATGATCGGGTAGCCGTCGAAAGTGGGTGTGCCGGTGAGAAGTTCACCGGTTCCGAGCGCCCGCATCACCTGCATGGCGACACCGGTGGCCCCCGCGCCGACCACCACATCGTCGGGCGAGACCCCGAGGTGGTCGGCGATCACCCGCGGCAGTTCCTCCGGCAGGAACTCCGGATACCGGTTGGCCTGGGTGAGCGCGGCATTCACCGCTGCCAGCACGGAGGGCAGTGGGGGAAAGGGGTTCTCGCTGAGACCGAGGTCGAACAGCGTGGGTGTCGCCGTGGCATGGAACCGACGGGAGGGGATCGTCGGTTCCACCAGCCGCACAGTCATCGCGCCGCGCCCCAGCGAATAGCCGCCGCACCGGCGAAATCACCCGCGTGCGCGAACGCCGACAGCAGAACCACCGACCCGTTGCGCAACCGGCCTGCTCGGTTCTCCGCATCGAGAGTGACGGGAATGCCCGCGGCGAACAGGTTTCCGCACTGGTCGAAGGTATCGGGATGACGTTCGGCGGGCAGCTCCAGCGCGTCGTGCCAGTTGCGCAGGAACAGCCGGTTCGGCTGATTGGTGACGAAGGTGTCGATATCGCTGCTCTTCACTCCGATCCGTTTGCAGACCTCCAGCGCCACCTCCGGCACCAGCCGATTGCCACGCGCGAACACCTTGGTGATCTTGGATTCGGAGAAGCTCACGCAGCCCTGGCCCTCGCCCGGCTCCCAGTACTTGCGCGGACCGTTCGTGGAAAAGTCCATGTCACCGGCGAATTCGGGATAGGTGCGGGTTTCGATATCGAGGATCGGGCCCGAATCATCCTTGCGCAGCAGGCCGATTCCGCACCCGTCGCCCGGCACCGGCGCCTGCGCCAATTTCCGGATATCGGGCTGGGTGAACACCGGGCCCGCACAATTCTGCGCGGCGACGATCAGCGCGGTCTTCGCCTCGCTGGTGGCCATCATTATCCGGGCCATCGCCATCATCTGGACGAACGCGGCGCACCCGCTGTTGTGCACGTCGAGTACCTGCGACGGACGAGCGCCGAGCCGGCGAGCCAGTTCGGGGCCCGCGCCGAGCACCGGATTGTCGGGCAGTTGGGTGTGGGTGATGATGATGTCGATCTCGGACGCGAGGTCGGCGCCGTGGCGTTCGCGCAGCTGGGCGAAAGCCTGCTCGGCCATGTCGACGGCGGTTTCGTCGCGGCCGATGTGATGACGGCCGGTCGGCGAACGGAACATCACGTTCTTCGCCATCCGCTCCGAGCGGGAGAACTGGGTGAAGTAGTCGGTCGGGATGGGGTCGCCGGGCAGATAGCTCGCGACGTCGATCAGACTCACCTGCGGCATGTTCACTGCATCCACTCCGGCTTGATCGGCAGCCCGTTGGCCGCGCGGTATTCACAAATGGCTTTGAGGTTGTCCAGCTCGAGCTGGTGTCCGGCGGAGAACATCTCCCAGAAGTCGCCGACCCAGACGGGCCGCTTCGGCGGCGCGGTTTCGGGGTAGCCGTTCTCGTCGTAGAAGGGGTGCTTGCAGTTGATCCACGTCACCACCGAGCCGGGTTTGTTGAACACCACCTGGGCGTCGACCACCCGCATCAGGTAGATCATCCAGAGGTGCTCGGACTGGTCCCACGCGCAGTGATAGTCGACGGTCATCGCGTCGGGATGGGCGACGGTGCGGGTGAAACACTTGGTCGCGTCACCGAGACGGTCGTAGGACAGCCACAGGCCGGGCTCCTCGGTTTCGGTGAATCCGCGCAGGCTGTAGGTCCATTCCTCGAGCGAGCGGGTGTCGGCGAGGTATTCGTAGACCTCACGCGGCGGGGCCGCGATGTAGGTCTGCACGGGGCAGTAGTCGCCGAAGATCTGGTCGTGCGGATACACCGATCTCAGCATGTCCATGATGATCGGCGTTGTGGTCTCGCGGTCGGAGTTCTCGATGCGGAGGACGCCGGGCACCACCTCCTCGGGGATGTCGGACAGGGCAGGCAGGGCGCTGGTGGTCACGGTGTGCTCCTGGATGATTCGAGGGCTGACAGAAAGGGGAGGAAAGGCGGGACTTCGTCGGGGTCGCAGAGGATTTCGAGGAACGACGGCCCGGTGGCGGCGAAGCTGAGATCCAGTGCGCCGGACAATCGGGGGGCGTCGGAGACGGTGCGGGCGGGCAGCCCGGGGAACATGGCGGCGATGCCTGCTCCCAGATGTGACGGCTGAAAACGGTTGAAGCTGTAGCGGTCCCGGTAGTAGAGCTGTTCGCGGGTGACGCACATGGCGTGCGCGTTGTTGTTGAACACCACGAAGGTGATGGGCAGGTCGTGTTCGATCGCGGTGTGGATTTCCATGCCGTGCATGAAGAACGAGCCGTCACCGGCGATGACGACGGTGCGGTGCGGGCCGTCGGGCGCGGCGCGGCGGGCGAACGCGGATCCGATACCCGCACCGAACGCGTAGCCCATTCCGCCCATCCCGAGTGCGACCGTGAAACGTCCGCGCTCGGGTACCCGTAGGTAATGCACCACTGAAGCGCCGGTGTTACCCGCGTCGGCGAAAATGTCGGCGCCGTCGGGCAGCACGCGCTGGATCGCCTCGATGACGGTGCGATAGCGCAGGCCGGGTCCCGCCGCTGCGGGGACGGGCATCGGCGTGAGCTCGGCGGAACCCCGGCTTGTTGTGGCCCCCGCTCCGATGTCGGCCAGCAGCGTCGCGATGGTTTGCGCGAGATCCGCGCTGGTGGCGTGGGTGGCCGCGAGGTACGGCGCATGTGCGCCGATGCTGAGGACCGGCAGGTCGGCGAGGGCCGCGTCGAGCCCCGCGCGGGCAGTGACCGGGAGGCGGGTGCCGACGAGCAGGCAGGCGCTGGCCGCCGACAGGGCTTCGACCAGCTCGGCATGGCCCATGCTGCCCGCCACACCGCAGTAGCCGGGACCGGTGTTGGAGTACACGTCCTTGGCATCGGGGGCCACACCGATGGCGGCATCGAGTGTGGCGACCAGTTCGGCGAGTTCCGCACGGGCATCGTCGCGGGCGACCTGATCACCGGCGATGATCACCACTTTCCCGGTGCGCTGGGCGTTGGTGAGTTCGGTCGCGATCGTGTGCGGAGATGTCGCTGCCGGCGAAATCGGCGAGGCGCGATCTGGCCGTACTCCGTCGGATGGGGTCACAACGGCGTCGAACTGTCGCGCGACGATGACATCCGGCATCAGTTGCTGCTGAACATCTTTCGGTATCAGCAGCACCGCCGGTCCACCACTCTCCGCGGCTGTGATCGCCGCGGCGAGCTGTGCGGGCAGCTCGAGCGGATCGGTCACCCGAGCGCAGTACTTGCTGATCGTCGCGAACAACGCTGTCGCGTCGATGGATTCGGACAAGCCGCTCGAATCCTGAAACGCGCCGAGACCTTCCAGGCTGGTCGGCGGCTGTCCGATCAACGCCAGCACCGGAACCCGGGAGGTGAACGATTCGGCAAGTCCGGCAACGAGATTCACCGCACCACCGCCGGACGTGGCGGCCACGACACCCAGCCCGCCGGTGCTGCGCGCATATCCGTCGGCCATGGTCGCCGCGGAGAACTCGTGCTTGGCGACGATGCCGGCCGGTGCGCCGCCGGCCTCGAAGATCGCGTCGTAGAGGTCCTCGATATTGGCGCCGTCGACGCCGAAGATCTGGGTGATTCCCCGGTCGGCTACCGTTCGTACCAGGTAGTCCACCACTCTGTCCGGCATCGGACCTCCTTCTCCGCGACGAAATGTGACGCCGTGGTGCACCGCGTCTGATGGGGTTACGAGGCGCGCCGAGGGGGAGTTCAGAGGGTGGGTGAAAACCACCCCTTGTGTGTACGTACACATATACGTATAGTGGGTTCATGCCCAACAAGACGATCTACGTAGCCGACGACGATCTCCCCGTGTTCCAGCGGGCGCAGGAGCTCGTCGGCGGAAACCTCTCCAGCACCGTGGTCAGCGCGCTGCGCAGGCTCATCGAACTGGAGGAAGGTCGTGAGGCCGGCTTCGAAGAAGTTGTCCTGCAGGTGGGTCGCGACGGTGTCCGGCAGGTGCGCTTCCAGGGCGTGCTGCTGGGTGAATGGCGCGATGTCGGCGACAAGCGGGTGCTGCACCAGCAGGTCTACCGCAGCCGCAAGGGCAAGCTCGTGCTCCACACGCACTCGGCGCTGTGGTCGGAATACCCGACCGGGGACGCCGCGGGCGACATGAAGGACTGGAAGTACTGGCGCCGCATGTTCGGCATCGGTGACCGGCCGTGGGACTGGGGCGACTACGAGTACGAGATCCTCGACGACCTGAAAGCCCTGAAGGATCGCGTGCCCGACAAGCTCTATCGCAAGGTCGAGGACATCACCGCGCACCCGCAGATCGAGGAACTAGACATCTAGCTCCGTCCTCGGACGAACAACCGCACACCGCACACATCAACCGCAGCCCCTGGGGGCTGTGTCGATAACTCATGCACTTATTCGCAGCAATGAATGTAATCCTGTGGAAAGGGACGATCATGGTCAACTCGGCCATCACAGCACGCGGTCTCCAAAAGGCCTACGGCGACAAAACAGTTCTCGACGGCATCGACATCACCGTCGCCGAGGGCACCGTGTTCTCGTTGCTCGGCCCCAACGGCGCGGGCAAGACCACCACCGTGCAGATCCTCACCACACTGATCGCCGCCGACGGCGGCGAGTGCACCGTGGGCGGCCATGATGTGGCGACCGACCGAGGCGGGGTGCGCGAGCTGATCGGCGTCACAGGACAGTTCGCCGCGGTCGACGAGCTACTGACCGGCCGGGAGAACCTGCACATGATGGGGGATCTGAACCATCTGCCGCGCCGCGAGACCCGCACGCTCGCCGACGAATTGCTGCAACGTTTCGACCTGGTCGAGGCAGCCGACAAGCCCGCGAGCACCTACTCCGGCGGCATGACCCGCAGGCTCGATCTGGCGATGACGCTGGTCGGCAATCCGCGGGTGATCTTCCTCGACGAACCGACCACCGGCCTCGATCCGCGCAGCCGTCGCTCCATCTGGGAGATCATCCGCGGCCTGGTCGACGATCTCGGCGTCACCGTCTTCCTCACCACGCAATACCTCGAGGAGGCCGACCAGCTGGCCGATCGCATCGCGGTGCTCGACAACGGCCGAATCGTCGCGGAAGGCACTGCGGCAGAACTGAAGCGCCTGATCCCCGGCGGCCACATCCGCATCGACTTCACCGATCAGCCCGATGTGGACGCCGCTCAGCGCGCGTTCGGCTCGACGGCGAAGGTGGTCGAGGGCACCGACGGGCTGACCCTCGCCGTGCCCAGCGACGGCGGCGTGCGTTCCCTGCGTGCCGTCCTCGACCTCCTCGATGCCGAAAACATCGAAGCGGGCGGCATTTCCGTGCACACCCCCAACCTCGACGACGTCTTCCTCACCCTCACCGGCCGCGCCACCATCGAGCAGGAGTCTCTGCGATGACCACTCAGATCAAGTCCAAGTCCTACGCCGTCGCCGACACCATGACGATGCTGCGGCGCAACATGATTCACGTCAAGCGCTATCCCAGCATGACGTTCAGCATCATCATCATGCCGATCGTGCTGATGCTGGTGTTCAAGTACGTCTTCGGCGGGGCGCTCGAGAAGTCCTCGGGCGGTAGCTATATCGACTATCTGGCGCCCGGCATGATGCTGCTGTTGCCCGCCTACCTGACGGTGTCGGTAGCGGTCTCGATCGCCACCGACGCGAGCAAGGGCATCGTGAATCGCTTTCGGGTGATGGCGATCTCGCAGTCGTCGGTGCTCACCGGGCATGTGCTCGGCGCGCTCATCCAGGCGATGGCGGGCGTTGTCGCGATGACCGCCGTCGCGATGCTGGTCGGCTTCCGGCCGAACGCGAACGTCGTGGAGTGGGTCGGCGCGTTCGGGCTGCTCGCCCTGGTGACCTTCGCCTTCACCTGGCTCGCCATCGCGCTCGGCCTGCTCTCGCCCACTCCCGAAAGTGCCAGCAACGCACCGTTTCCCATCGTGCTGCTGCCCTTCCTCGGCAGTGGTCTGGTCGCCACCGACACGATGCCGGTCGGCATGCGTCAGTTCGCCGAATACCAGCCCTTCACCCCGATCACCGAGACGCTGCGCGGACTGCTGATGGGTACCGAGATCGGCGCCAACGGCTGGGTCTCGCTGGTCTGGTGCGCGGTCATCGCCGGCGGCGGCTTCCTGTGGTCGAAGTCGATCTTCCGCAAGCAAGCGAAGTAGCCTGTCGCGCACACGGTCCGGTCTCCCCCGCGGAGACCGGACCGTGTCGCGTTCAGACCTGGGCGACCAAGACCGTCCGGCCGGAATCGACGGACGTGATCTCCACTGTGCTGATCGAATCCGGCGGGGCGTCGATGGTGCGATCCACCGTCAGCTCGGTGCCGGGGCCCGCGGGCCACCGGTCGAGTTCGAAGCGCTGCTCACCCGCGGTCACCACCAGCCCGTAGGTGCGGGTGTAGCCGGAGCCGTAGGCGCTCGGCGCGTAGCTGCAGGTCATCACCAGGCGCGTGCGGTCACCGTCGCGCACCAGCTTCACCTGCGCGCTCACCGGCGTCTGCTCCACGGCCTGCATCTGCTGCTCCGCGACGATCTGCTCGGTCGGCGTCTCCGAGCGCGCCACGGTGACGGTCACCGGAATCGCGATCGCCACCGCTGCCGCGGCAGCCGCCACCGCGCTGCCGATACTCGTCCAGCGCCGCCGCCGCCTGCGCCGTTCGGCCGCCGCGGCCAGCGACGGGAGCAGATCGGGGACCTGTGACGGAGCCGGCTCGGGCGAGGCGATCATCGACAGTGCGGTATCGCGGTCGACCAGGGCGAGCATGCCCGGCATCCCGGACAGCTCGGCGACGGCCTGCTGGCAGGGCGCGCAACCGAGCAGATGCGCCTCGTATTCGCGCCGCTCGGCGGCGCCGAGCGAACCGAGGACATAGGCCGCGTCCCAGGTGCTGTACTCGTCGGCGAGGTCGGTCATCGGTTCGTCACCCCCATCTCCTGTAGCGCGAGTCGCATGGCGCGCATGCCGTAGTGCAAGCGCGATTTCACGGTCCCCGGCGGGATGCCCAGCTCGTCGGCGATCTGGGCCATGCCGAGGCCGCGATAGTAGGCCCGCACGATCACCTCGCGATGATCCGGGCTGAGCGTGCTGAGCGCGTCGGCGACCAGCCAGCCGTCGAGCGCCCGATCCGATTGGTCGGGGCTCACCTGCTCGGGTGGGTTGTCGGTGCCGAACTCGCGGCGGTGCCTGGCACTGCGATGCTCGTCGACCGCGAGATTACGAGCCACGGTGAACAACCAGGCGCGCGGTGAGGTCTCGGTCTGCTCCAGCACGGCCGGGCGTTGCCAGGCGCGCAGCAGAGTCTCCTGCACGATGTCCTCGGCCCGGCCGGGATCGCGTACCAAGCCGAGGGTGAAACGCCACAGCGCGGGTGCGTGCTCGGCATAGAGCGCGCGCATCAGTTCGTCGCGACCATCGTTCATCGGCGGCCCTGGTCACTGCTCGTCGAAATTCATATGTCACTCCTGCTCGTGTGAAGGAGTAACGGGATCAGTTGCGTTCGAGTTCAATCGGGTGTGTCGCCAGCAGGGCCAGCGGCAACGGCTGACGGCGCAAGACCGCGGACCACAGGTCGTGGCGGTCGGTGGCGATCGGATCCGACGGCAGCGCCGAGACCACGATCCAATCGTCGTTGTCGAGTTCGCCGTCGAGCTGGCCCATCGACCAGCCCGCGTAGCCGGCGAAGATCCGGATCTTGTCCAGGAGCGGTCCGATCTCGGCGGGGTCGGCGTCCAGATCGACCAGCACCACCCGGCCGTCGACCCGGCGCAGGCCGCGGATGTCGGAGATGTCGACGCCGGCGCGCAGCACCCCCAGGCACAGCGCCGCATCGCGTTTGACCGGGCCGCCGATGTAGAGATCGGTCGGGGTGGCGGCCAGGTCCGCCCAGGCGGGCAGCACATCCACGACCGGGGTCTCACTCGGCCGGTTCAGCACCACGCCGAGGCTGCCCGCGTCGTTGTGCTCGATCACATACACAACGGTGCGCCGGAAAGTAGGTTCCACCAGGTCTGTCGCGGACACCAGCAGATTGCCCGCGCGGACGTTCACCGCCGGCTGACCGCGCCGCCGATCGTCGCCGTGCCCGTCGCGAGTCCGGCGCTCGTCCGGGTCGTCTCCGCCTGCCACCGAGCCATCATCGCATTGGAGCGGCGGTACGCGCTTCCCGCGCAGCGGATCGGAACCGGAATTTCTTCGTGCGTGGACCCCGCGATCGACCGGTAGGGTCGCGCTATGCACTCGCCCGAAGTCCTGCTCGACGACAACGACGCTGTGTACGACTACTACCTGCGGCATCAGCAGAACAGGTGGAAGGCGCTTGCCTCGTACGCGGTGCTGGCCCGGCGGTTCCGGCCGCGCGTGACGTTCGCCGAGGGCGCGAAACAGCAGTTGAAGGCGCTGATCCGCAGCGGTCGGCCGGTGATCTACGCGATCAACCACCTCTCGACCAGCGACCCGTACACGGTCGCGGCGACGGCGTGGCGCTCACCGCTGCGCTCGAAGATCGGGCGGGTGCGGGTGCTGGCGAAGGACGAGCTCTTCCTCGATCCCGAGCAGCGGCGCAAGGTGGACATGATGGGCGGGATCCCGGTGTTCCGCGGCAAGGACCACGGCATTCGCGCGGTCAATGCCGCAGGTCAGCGGATGATGGATGTGTGCGCGCAGCGGCTGGCCGCCGGTGATCACCTCGCGATCTTCCCCGAGGGGACGTGCAATGAGGTAGATCACACCAAGGTGCAGGCGGTCGGCAGCGGAATCGGGCATATCGCGTTCCGGGCGGCCAAACTGGACGCCGCGCCCGCGCTGGTCGCCATGGGGATGAACTACGGGTCCTATGCGGCCGGTGTCGAACCGACCGCGGCCGAGGTGGTGTCGGGCAGCGCCTACTTCCGGGCGCCGATTCTCGAGTTGCCGCAGCGACCCGCCGACATCGCCAGGCTGGTCAAAGACGAGCTGCAACTGGCTGTCGACGGGGCCGTCGCGCGCTACTGAGGTAGACCGAACAACTCTCTGGCTCGTTGCGGGACGTAGGCGATGTAGTCGGGGCGGGTGGTGATGAAATGCAGGACGACCGGGCACATCGGCAGGACGCTGAAACCTTGGTCTCTGCTGGTGTCCAGCGCGGCTTTGACCAGGGTGTTCGCCAGTCCTCGGCCTTCGAATCGGGGGTAGATCTCGGTGTGCACGAGGGCGCGTTCGTCCCCGGTGTCCTGGTATTCGATGTAGCCGGCGGGTTGACCGTCGGCGGTGAGTTCGAACCGCTCGAGCGCGGTGTTGTTGCGGACCTCGGTCGCCATAGGTCGACGCTACCGTGTTCGGGAGGACAACCCACTGAGCAAATGAGAACATGGGTCACTCCCCGACCACCTGCGAGCCGTTGCGCGCCTGACGAAAGGCCGACAGCGAACGGTCGAGCTCGGAAACGACACTATGAATACACGGAGAGGCGGAACAGATGGCCGGCGAACCGCTTGTCGTGCTCGCTCCCGACAAGTTCAAGGGGTCGTTGACCGCGCCGGAGGTGGCCAGGGCTCTGGCCAGGGGAATCGCTCGGCGTGCGCCGAAGGCGCAGGTGCGGTGTGTGCCGGTGGCCGACGGTGGTGACGGGATGGTCGACGCCTTCGTGGCGTCGGGGTGGAAGCGGGTGGAGGTCGCCGCGCCCGGGCCCACGGGGGAGCAATCGACGGCGGTGTACGCGGTGCGGGGGGATATCGCGGTGGTGGAGTTGGCGGCTGCCGTGGGGCTGGTGAAGTTGCCCGGTGGGCGGCTGGATCCGCTGCGGGCCGATACGTTCGGGTTGGGGGTTGCCGTCGTGCACGCGCTCGACGGCGGGGCGAGGGAGATCGTGCTCGGGGTCGGCGGCAGCGCTTCGACCGACGGTGGGTCGGGGTTGTTGCGGGCGCTCGGGTTGCGGTTGCTCGATCAGGAGGGGCGGGAACTGGCGGGCCGCGGGGACGTGGCCGCGTTGCTCGAGCAGGTCGCCTCGGTGGATCGAGGTGGGTTGCATCCGGCGGTCGCGACGACGCTGTTCACGCTGGCCTGCGATGTGGACAATCCGTTGCTCGGGCCGGCCGGTGCGGTAGCGGTGTACGCGCCACAGAAGGGCGCCAGTGCTCGGCAGATGCTGAAACTCGAAGCGGGGCTTACCAACTGGGCGGCCGTGCTGGGCAGGGGATATGCGGAGATCGGTGGGGCGGGCGCGGCGGGCGGCACCGGGTTCGGGGCGCTCGCGGTGCTGGGCGCGCAGGTGCGCAGCGGGATCGATGTACTGCTCGAGCTGCTGGAATTCCCGGCCCTCATCGACGGGGCCAGGCTGGTAGTCACCGGTGAGGGCTCACTGGATCACCAGAGCATGCACGGGAAGGCGCCGGTCGGGGTCGCGGCGGCGGCGAAGAAGGCGGGCGTGCCGGTGATCGCGGCGGTAGGGCGAACCCTGTTGTCGCCAGGGGAGATTCGAGCCGCGGGATTCGCCGCGTGTTATCCGCTCAGCGACCTCGAGCCCGATCCGGCGCGCTCGATCATCGCGGCGGCCGACCTACTCGAACGCATCGGCGAGCGGATCGCCATGGAGCACTTGTGCCGGATGCGCTGACGGTTACAGCGCGATTCGGGAGGACGAAGGCTGCGGGGCAGTCGGCCGGGTAGCGGTGGCCAGCGCCTCGCGATTCTCGTCGCCCCAGGTCTCGAGCGGTTCCAGCGCGAGGCGAAGGGCCTCGCCGAGCGGGGTGAGCGAGTACTCCACCCGCGGCGGGATCTCGGGGAAGATCTCGCGGTGCACCACGCCGGTGCTCTCCAGGTGCCGCAGGTTCTCGGCGAGCACCTTCTCGCTCACACCCTCGAGCATCCGCCGGATCTGACCGAATCGCTGCGGCCCGGCGCCGAGCACCCACATCAGGTGCAGCTTCCATTTACCGCCGACGACGTCGATGGCCAGGCTCATACCGCACACATCGTGATCTGCGTCACTGCTCAACGTCGCCACACCCTTCTGACCGTATTTCGAACCTCTGGGTAAGCAACCACACCCGAACGTTCGGTCTTCCCGACGATACTCGCGCCGACCACCATGGAAAGCGGCGCCGAACCAACCAGTATCGAGAATCGAAGGGCCACACCATGTCCGAGCAGACCGCTCCCCGTTCCGTTTCCGTTCTCGGCCTCGGCCCGATGGGCCAGGCGATGACCAGGGCCTTCCTCGAAGCGGGCGTCGAGGTGACGGTGTGGAATCGCAGCACCGCCAAGGTCGATGCCATGGTGGCGCTGGGTGCCGAGCGCGCAGGCACCGTCGCCGAGGCGCTCGATGCCAACGAGGTCTCCGTGCTCAGCCTCACCCATTACGACGCCATGTACGACGTGCTCGGCCAGGCGATCGACCACCTGCCCGGCAAGGTGATCGCCAACCTGTCCTCCGATTCACCGGACAAGGCGCGGGCGGGCGCGCGGTGGGTTCGCGAGCGGGGCGCCGAATTCCTCTCCGGCGGCGTGATGTCGGCGGGCGACAACATCGTCCATCCCTCGTCCTACATCTTCTACAGCGGCCCGAAGACGGTCTTCGACGCGCACGCCGAGCTGCTGCGCCCGCTCAGCCCGCAGGAATACCTGGGCGCGGACGACGGCTCGGCCCAGATCTTCTACCAGGCCCTGCTGATCACCTTCCATCCGTGGTTGCTGGCGTTCGACCAGGCGTCGGCGATGATCGCGAACTCCGGCCACAGCATCGACCAGTTCGTACCGTTCGCCGTCCGCTCCGCCGGCGCCTACCCGTTCTTCATCGAACAGTTCGCCGAGGCGAACAAGGCAGGCGGCTTCGCGGAGCTCTCGCACCTGAAGATGATGGACGCGGGCGCCCAGCACATCATCGACGCCAGCGAAGAGGCAGGCGTCGACGCGAGCCTGTCCCAGCTCGCCCAGTCGTTCTGGCGCAAGGCCGTCACCGCGTCCGAGGCGACAGGCAGGCAGATCTCGCCGTACGCGTTGTTCCGCGGCGAGGCGTCCTGATGTCGACTTCCGGCCGAGCGGCCGGGGCGGTCACCGTCATCGGCCTCGGCCCGATGGGGCAGCAGATCGTGCGCACCTACCGCGCCGCGGGTTTCACGGTGACGGTCTGGAACCGCACCCCCGGCAAGGCCGACGGTCTGGGTGCCCATCGCGCCGAGACGGTCGCCGACGCGGTGGCGGCGGCGGAGCTCATCGTGCTCAGCCTGACCCACTACGACGCGATGGACGAGATTCTCGGCGGCGCCGATCTGACCGGCAAGGTTGTGGTCAACCTGTCCTCGGATTCGCCGCAGCGGACTCGGCAGGGGGCGGCGTTCGTCCGGGCTCGCGGCGGCGAATTTCTCGCCGGTGGGGTGATGGCTCAGCCGCACGAGCTGGCCGGGCCTGCGGCGTACATCTTCTACAGCGGCCGACCGGCGGTATTCGAAGCACAACGAGAGTTGTTGCGGCCCTTGGCGGCCATGGAATATCTGGGTGCGGATGACGGCGCGGCCCAGGTCTTCTACCAGGCGATGCTCGCCCTGTTCCTGCCTCTGCTGCTCGGCTACGAGCAGGCGCTGGCGATCATCGACCGGTCCGGTTCCGAGATTGCCCGGTTCATGCCCTATGCCCAGCGGTCACTGGGCAGTGTCGGCGAGCTGTACGCCGCGTGGGCGGGAATCGCCGAGGACGGGGGTCCGCCCGATCCGGTGTACCTGCGAATGATGGCGGCCGGTGCGCGACATGTGGTGGCGACCGGTGCCGAGGTCGGCGTGGACACCGTTCTGGCCGAATCGGTTTCGTCATATTGGGAGCGAGCTGCCGGTACGCCCGAATCGACGTTCCAGGTATTTCGCGGATGACACGCTGAAACCGTTCGGCACGGTGGTGCCGAACGGTTTCCGGTGGTCACGCGGTCTCGGCGCCCGATCCCAATCTCGGGAACGGCTCGGTGGAGAACACCACTTCCACCGCTACCTCGAAGTAGGCCGCGAGCCGCAGGGCCAGGTGCAGGCTGGGGCTGTATTCGCCGCGTTCGAGGTAGCCGACGGTCTGGTAGTGCACACCGAGCGCTTCGGCCAGGTCCCGCCGCGAGATGCCGCGCTCGGCGCGCAACATCGCGATGCGGTTGTAGATGACCTCAGAAGGCACGCTGCATCGCTTTCTCGCGGCGCACGGCCACGCTGGATCCCGACTCATGGCGGGCCGCCCGGCGCAGCACGATCGGCGCGAGCAACAACCCGACGATCGACCATACGCCGAGTACCGCGGCGGTCTCGAGGTGCCGCCACGACCCGTCGATCTCGATGGCCGCCGCCTCGGCGGGGAGCAGCCCGGAGCGCATGCCCAGGCCGAGCCAATACATCGGGAACAGCTGGGCCAGGCCCTGCACCCAGCCGGGGAGCGCGGTGATCGGGTACCAGATGCCGGAAATGGCGATCAGTCCCATCAGCGGCAGTGTCAGCAGGAAGATGTCGCGGGCGCCGACGATCAATCCGCCCAGGATGGCGCCGATCGGCAGGGTGGCCAGCAGACCGAGCACGATCACCCACGCCAGCGTGACCAGGCCGCCACCGGGCATCGAGAATCCACCGACGATCACGGCACCGATGGTCAGCACCACCACCAGCTGGACGAGTACCGCGGCCGCGGTCGTGCCGATCTTGCCGATGAAGTAGCCGAGGATGCCGTTGGGAATCGTCTTGGCGCGCAGCAAGGTTCCGTCCTCCCGGTCGAGGGCGAGGACCTCGGCGATGCCGTACAGGCCGTTGAACGCGATGATGCTGCCGAGCAGGCCGGGCACCGCGAGTTCACCGAGTGACAGCTCGGTGTCCTGGTAGGTCCGGTCGCGCAGGAAGAAGATCGCTATCAAAAACAGTGTGGGAGTGAGGAACTGGGCCACCAGACTCGTCCCGTTGGTGTAGAGCTGCCGCAGTTCGATCCACATCGCGGCCAGGCCGCCCCTGACCGCTACCAGCGTGGGATTCATCGCGTGACCTCCTGCAGTGAGCGAACGGGTTCGGCGGCCGTGCCGGATTCGAAACGGCGGACCAGCGCCATATAGGTGTCCTCCAGCGACGCGCGCTGCACCTCGAGGTCCTCGATCAGGTCGCCGTGCTGCTTGAACAGTTCGTGGACGTACTTGGTCGACTCGGTCGTCGTGTGGACGAAACGTTGGCCGTCGCGGGTCCAGCGCACCTCGGCCTCGCCCGCGGTGGCGGCGCTGAGCTCCTCCGGCGAGCCGTCGGCGATGATCCGGCCACCGGCCAGGATCAGGATCCGGTCCGCCAGTTTCGCGGCTTCGTCCAGGTCGTGGGTGGTGAGCAGGACGGTGGTCTCGTCCAGATCGGCCAATCGATGGACCAGATCGTGGAAGTCGCGCCGGGCCGCGGGATCGAAGCCCGCGGTCGGCTCGTCCATGAAGAGCAGTTCCGGTCGGCCGACGATGCCGATCGCCACATCGAGCCTGCGTCGCTGCCCACCGGACAGGGTGGCGATCTTCGCATCGCGCTGATCGGTGAGCCCGACCAACTCGATGAGTTCATCGGTGTCCCACGGTCTTGTCACCCGGGCCGTGGAATAGGGGCTGTAGTACCCACCCAGATGGCCGAGCAGTTCGGCCACTCGCCATTTCGCGTGGTCACGCCAGGATTGGAGCACCACGCCGATGCGGGCGCGCCAGAGTTCGTCACCGTGTTCGGGATCGGCCCCCAGCACCTCGACCTGGCCGGCCGACCTCCTGCGGAACCCCTCGAGGATCTCGATCGTGGTGGTTTTGCCCGCGCCGTTGGGCCCGAGCATGACGAGCACTTCCCCGCGCTCGGCTTGAAATGTCACATCGTGCAGGACGTCGGTCTCGTCGTACCGCATCCGTAGTTGCGCGACATCGAGAACAGCGTTGTTGTTCGAAGCCATGAGTCCTCCCAGTCATCGACCTTCGATGATTTGTAGCATACATACTACATTTCATCGTGGCAATGCTTCGCCGAAATGGGACATTCCGAAAACTGTGAGCACTGCTCTTGACTTCGGCTCGCGGAGCGCGCATGCTTGTACTCAACAGAGAGCAGTGCTCACAGTTCAGGAGTGATCAACATGGACAACGCGACCCGCCACCTCCCCCCGACCGGCATCGACCCGATCGTCAACAAGATCGCCAACCTGCTGCCCAAGCTGGGGATCAGCATCATGGGGTCGCGGCTGCTGGCGGTGCGCGGCCGCAAGAGCGGGGAATGGCGCACCACCATGGTCAACGTGATGACGGCCGCCGACGGTGAGCGCTACCTGGTCGCGCCGCGTGGGCACGTCCAATGGGTGCGCAATCTGCGCGTGGCGGGCGATGGCGAACTGCGCCTCGGCCGCAAGACCGAACGGTTCACCGCCAGCGAGGTCGCCGACACCGACAAGGTGCCGCTGCTCCGGCTGTACCTGGAGAAGTGGGGCTGGGAGGTCGGCAAGTTCTTCGAGGGCCTCACCAAAGACGCGACCGATGCCGAATTGATCGCTATCGCACCGGGTTTCCCCGTCTTCCGGCTCAGCTAGGGCTTGCTCAGGTATTCGATCGCGGCGGCATAGCCCTGGATGCCGAGGCCGGCGATGACCGCGGTCGCGATCGGGGAGACGAACGAATGGTGCCGGAACTCCTCGCGCGCGTGCACATTACTGATGTGCACCTCGACGATCGGCACCTCCGGGATCACCAGGGCGTCGCGCAGTGCCACCGACGTATGGGTGAGGCCGCCGGGGTTGATGACGATGGCCGACACCTCGCCGCGGGCCTGGTGGATCCGATCGATCAGCGCGCCTTCGTGATTGGACTGGAACGCGATGACCTTGCGTTCGAATCGGGCGGCGGTCTGCTCGCACAGTGCGACGACATCGTCGAGGGTGTCGGCGCCGTAGATCTCGGGCTGACGGGTACCGAGCATGTTCAGGTTCGGTCCGTTGATTATCAGGATGGGACCAGTGGCCTGCTCGGTTTCCATGCAGGCCACTGTATCCAGGTTGGACCCGTCCCGGATCGTGTGGTGGCTGTGTTTTTGGAGCGCTGGCGCGCTCGAGCGGGCCCCTGGGGCCCTGATCTTCCCTCCCTCCGGGTACTCCTTCGTCGCACCCTCCGGTCAGTCCAGATCAGGGCGGGGCCCTTTGGGTAGGGACATACGGGCCGTACCCGTTTCGCTGGGGGCTACAAGCCCGTGGGGCCCTCCGAGCGCAGGTCGTCGACCTTGCGCATGGCTTCGCGGAGTTCGGCCAGCCAGGTTTCGGCGTGTTTGCCTGCGAGTTTGACCGTCCAGGCCAGGGCGTCGGCGCGGGAGCGGGCTACGCCCGCGTCGATCAGGGTGTCGAGGACCTGGCGTTCGGGCTGACGGAGACGGGTCATCACGGGGACGGCCAGGTGGGTGAACAGGATCCGTTCGCCGTCTACTCGCACGCCCCACGCGACGCTGCGGCCGTAACGCCGCTGGGCCTCGTCGGCGATCTGCATGCGGGCCGGGCGGGTCGACTCGCGGAAGCGGGCCAGCGCGCCTTCTTTCGTGGCCGCCGGGGTGCTCGCGTCGCCGGGGACGGGCAGTTCGCCGACCACGACGATCTCGTCGCGGTCGATCTCGATGTCCACCGGTCCGGTGAACCAGTCGGCGGGCAATCGTCCGGCGAACCAGTCGGGGGCGTCAGCGGGATCGGGAAGGTCGGCTTGCTGCCATCCGCCGGGTCGGCCGAATCCGCGCTCGCGTCGATCGTTCCGCATGGAAATCACCTGCTATCTGTCTTGCGCACGTTGCGTTGATTACAAGATTACGCCGATATCAGCGCGGTGAATTCCGCTCTGCGTGAACGAGTGCGTATCGACTCGGTAAAGGCGATGCCGTGCGTGTGGGCGGAGGCGGCCTGGGTACCCTCGCGTTGAATCGCCGGACAAATGCGAGATCCGCACCACCTGGCGCGGCTGTCGGTACGGTTGACGCAGCAGTTGTTGCCGCTTACTGGGCGAGGTTGGAAAACGGACCCTCATCGGGGCGAGATTTCCGGCACAATCGAGGTGTCGAGGTCGGGGAGTATCCCGACTGGCCGGGGCATTGGAGACGGGTCAACTTCCGGTACGGTGGATTTGTTACCGGAGTGGCAAGAGTGAAGAGTGGGCGATATGGATGTGTGGGGATCCCGCCGCTTTCGCGTCCGGGGCGCAATGGCGATCGCGGGGGTTGCGACCCTCGCCATCGCGCTGTGCTCGTGCGGAGTGGGTGGGAAGACGAGCGAGTCGGAGACGGTGGTCCAGCGGTTCACCGAGTACCTCGACGATCAGGACTACGGCAAAGCCGCCGACCTGACCTCGTACCCCGCTGCCGCTTCGGCAACCATGAAGCAAATGTTCGAGGGCCTGCAAACGGGCACCGTCGACTACGAGGCGTCGCAGGTTATCGACCTCGACAAGCAGTCGGCGATCTTCAGCATGGAAGTCGCCTGGAACTTCGGCGAGAAGAAGGACTGGACCTACACACTGCAGGGCACCGTGCGCAAGCTCGCCATCGGCTGGCGGATCTCCTGGGAGCCCGCGGTGGTCATGCCGCAGCTGACGAACAATCGCACCGTCAAGCTCGTGCGTACCACCGCGAAGCCGCCGCCCAAGGTTGTCGACCTGCCCGGCGAAACGCTGATGACCGAGCAGACGCTCAATGTCATCAAGATCGACCCGAGCCGCACCGGCGACCTCGTCGGCACCACCAACGCGCTCGCCGACGCCATCGAGCCGGTCGCGCCCCTGATCACCGGGCCGTCGCTGATGCAGCAGCTGGCAGGCTCGCAGGGCAAGCCGATCGTCGCGGTGAACCTGCGTGACGGGGATTTCGCGATCCTGGAACCACGGATGGCCAAGGTGCCGGGTGTGGTGATGGAGAAGCAGCCCAAACTGATCTCGGCCGACCGGCGCACCCGTTCGCCGATGCTCGACGCGCTGCGCGAGGTGTGGCAGGACAGCCTCGAGGCCACCGCGGGCTGGGGTGTGCAGATCTTCGAGGCCGACGGCAGGTTCGTCAACCAGGTGGCCGGATACCAGGGACCGGCCGGGCCGGACATCGCCGCGACGATGGATCAGCGACTACAGCGCGCCGCCGAAGACGCCGTGGTGAGCGCGGGGACCGCGGCCACGGTCGTGGCCATTCAGCCGTCGACCGGTGCGGTCGTCGCGGTCGCGCAGAACTCTTATGCGACGGAGAAGGGACCGATCGCCTTCACCGGACTGTTCCCGGCGGGCGGCACGATGGAGTTGTTCCGCACCGTGGCCGCGGCGATCAAGAACAAGCCGCCGCAGGACGTCACCGTGCAGGAGGCGGCCGAGGCGGCCACCGCGCTCGGCGTCGGCGTCGACTTCAAGGTGGCCGGGCTCGACGAGGTGACCGGGCGGATCAGCACGCCCGGCCGCAGCACCGAGCAGGTGCGTCAGGGTGCTGGCGCCGACGCGGTGCAGGTGAGCCCCTTCGGGATGGCGATCGCCGCGGCGGCCATTTCGCGGGGGTCGGTGGCGCCGCCGATGATCGAGGCGGGCAAGCCGGGCACCACCGATACGCCGGTTCCCGCGCTGCCCCAGCCCGCGGTCGACCGGCTGCGCGGAATGATGAACGAAGGCATCGGCAAGCCCGAAACCGCCGCGCTGCGCGGATTCCGCGATATCACCGCCTTCGCCGCGACGGGCGGCGCCGACGGTTGGCTGCTGGCGACGATGGGCGACCTGGTCTTCGCGGTGCACATCGCCGATGTCGACAGTGGTGACGCCACTTCACGACTCGCGGCCGTGCTGCTGAAATCGCTGGCGACGCCGGAGCCGTAAAGCGAGAGTTATCACTGCTCAGTGGCTATGAACCCGGTCTCGAAGTCGATCTTGACCGGTTACGCTACGTCGGTGAAGAGATACGCGCCGTTCGGTATCGATGCTCTATTGGTGATCGTCTTCTGCGCGATCGGGAGGCGCAGTCACGACGAAGCCGTCATCGCCGGTCTGCTGAAAACGGTGTGGCCCTTCGGGTTAGGACTGATCCTCGGCTGGGTCTCAGCGGTCTACCTCGCACGGAACACGCGGTTCGACGCAACGGCGTTGTGGCCCAACGGAATTCTGATCTGGGCGAGCACCCTGGTCGGCGGGATGGTGTTGCGCGCCATCAGCGGTCAGGGCGTCGCACTGAGTTTCATGGTCGTGGCGGCCTGCGTCCTCGCGCTGTTCCTGCTGGGTTGGCGGGCGGCCATTCGCGCGCTGCGTTGATCAGATTCGTCGCTGCTGCTTGAACTCTTGCTCGTATTCTTCGTCGTCGGCCTGTGGTGTGCGGAACAGGAACGCGAAGACGATCCAGCCGACCACGGCGACCAGGATGAAGCTGACCAGCCGGTATACGAACGCGGCCGCGACGGCCTGCGCGGCGGGCAGGCCCGCGGCCGCGGTGAGACTGTAGATCAGCGTCGCGTCCACGTAGACGATGCCGCCTGGCGCGAACGGAATCGACCCCACCGCCTTGCCCGCCGCGAAGGCGATGAGCAGCCCGGACAACTTGGGATCGGCGCCGATCGCGTAACAGGCGGTGCCAAGACACGCCACGTCGGCGAACCGGTGCACCAGCGCCCACACCCCGACGAGCGCCGCGTCCTTCTTCCCCAGATCGACCGACTCGAGTTGCGCCCGGATCTCGGCCAGCTTGGCGATGCCGTGATCGGCGGGTTTCTTCCGCAGCCGATTCACCAGCGCGAGTACCCGCCGCAGCACGGCCTCGAGCGTGCCGGGATGGCGGGCGAGATAGTTGCCTGCGAACACCACCAGGGCGAGGACCACCAGCGAGACGACGAATTTGAAGCCGATTCCCTGTCCGACCAGCGCGGCGCCGGCGATCCCGAGCAGCGCCAGCCCCGCGGCGGCGACCACGCCGGAGAAGACCAGCTGCCAGGAGGCCACGATCGGGCTCGCGCCCCAGCGCCGGGTCTGGCGGTAGGTGAACGCGGTGGAGAAGACCTGTCCGGCGGGCAGCGTCAGCGACATCGCGGTCGCGCCGTAGACCACCGATACCGATTTCCCCTGACTGACGTCCACCCCACCGGCGTGCAGCAGTTGTTTCTGCACCCGCCCGAAACCGCTCATCGACATCGCCTGCAACACGATGCACAGGAACAGCCAGCCCCAGTGGATCTCGGTGAGCGTGCGCCAGGATTCGTGCAGGCGGGGCCACAGGTACACGCCTTCGCCGACGAGCAGCGCGAGGATCACCGCGCCGAGCACCCACTTGACCCACCGAAAGCGGCGGCGGCGGCGCTCGGCCGGTGCGCCTGCTAGGTCGCCGTCGGCCGTCACGGTCTCAGCCTAGTGAACACAGTCGGCTTCCGGCCGTCCGCAGACTGCGCACGGCCGGAGCGAAGGCGCAGGTACGCCTAACGAACGCATCTGTTCTTCCTCGTCCCCGCGCGGCGCGGCGATCGCCGACTTCGGCCAGGCCAGGCGGGTTTTTCTGCGTCTGCCGCGCAATTGGACCTCGTCTCCGGTTATCCAATGTTCTTGCTCGCTTTCGTCGGCGAAGTAGAGCGCGCTGCCCGAAGCGAGAACGCGGCCGGGATGATCTTTGGCCAATTCGGTGAGCCGCGACGCCTCGTTGACGGGGTCGCCGATCACGGTGTATTCGAAACGATTTGCGGCGCCGATGTTTCCGGCCACCGCCAGGCCCGCCGAGACGCCGATGCCGATATCGAGGCTGGTCACCTCGCGCAGGGCCTCGCGCAAGTCGCGGGCCGCGGCGAGGGCGGCGCTCGGCGCGTCGGGGCGATCCAGCGGGGCGCCGAAGATGGCGAGCGCCGCGTCGCCGACGAACTTGTTGACGAAACCGTGGTGGCTGTCGATCACGTCGACCACCACCCGGAAGAACTCGTTGAGCAGGCTCACCACCTCGGTCGGCGGGCGTTCGGCCGCGGCGGCGGTGGAACCGACCATGTCCACGAACAGCACCGCGACGAATCGGGTCTCACCACCGAGTTCGGTGCCGTAGTCCAGTGCTCGCTGCGCCACGTCCTCGCCGACGTGCTGGCCGAACAGTTCCTGCAGCTTGCGGCGCTTGGCCGCCTCGTCCATCATCCGGTTGAAGCCGACCTGCAACAGCCCGATCTCGCTCCCGTCGTAGACCTCCACCTGCACGTCACGCGAGCCGGCCTGCACCCTGTTGATGGCCTGGGACAACTGCCGCACCGGGTCGGAGATCGAGGAACCGGTCAGCATCGACAGCGCCAGCGCCTGCAGGATCACCACGCCACACAGCAGCAGGATCGAGATCGCGAGCGACTTCGCCGAGAACTTCACGTCCGAGGAGATCTGGGTGACGCACAGCAGCACGATCGCGATGGTCGGCGCGAAGGTGCCCATGCCCCAGGTCATCGCCATCCGGGTGCCGACGCCGGGGGTGAGCGTGTGGTCGAAGGTGCCCTCGGTCAGCGCCTCCGCGGCGACCGGGCGCAGGATGCGTTCGCCCAGCATGTAGGTGAAGCCGAACACGATGGTGGCGGCCATACATTCGGTGACGATCACCGCACCCGCCAGTTCGGGCGATTCGGTGATGATCAGCGCGGCCAGGATCCCGCCACCGATGATCCACAGCACCAGGTGCACGATCGACTGCCGCAGCGGCACGTGCAGGGCCGCCATCTGCTCGCGTCTGCTCGGTGGCCCGCCGCGCATCTGCCAGCGCATCACCGGCCGCAGCATGAGGGCCGCGGCGAAGATGCTCAGCACCGCGGCCACCCCGAAAACGAGCAGCGGCGCGAGCAGACCGGTCTGGCGCACCCCACCCGGATCGCCCTCCGGAACCGGCAGGCCGTATTGGATGAAGGCCCACACCAGCACCGCGCCGAAGGCGTTCGCCAGCAGCACAGACGTCAGATACAGCGGCCAGCGCGTTCGCATGGTCTGTTTGACCGCTTCCAGGGGCGCCGACACGACCACCAATCTAGCGTTCGGACCGATAGGCTCTCTCGAGTGACCGACCAGAAGGTAGATTCCGGGACCGCGTCAACGCCGTGGCGCTCGGACGCCGAGGCAGTTCATCCCCTGGTCCGCAAAGCCGCCGCGTGGAGTTGGCGGCTGCTGATCATCTTCGGCGCCCTGCTCGCGGTCGGAATGCTCGTGCAGAAGTTCGCCACGGTGGTGATCCCGCTGGCCATCGCGCTGCTCGCCGCCGCGCTGCTCGCGCCGATGGTCGATTGGATGCAGCGGGTGGGGATTCCGCGTTCGCTCGGCGTGTTCGTCGCGCTGCTGGGGTCGATCGGTCTGCTGGCGGGGGTGCTGACCTTCGTCGTCGAACAGTTCGTCGACGGTGTGCCGGGGCTGTCCAACGAGGTCACCAACAGCGTGCACAAGGTGCAGGACTGGTTGATCAACGGTCCGCCGCATCTGAGCGATCAGCAGATCCGCAACGCGGGCGACACCATCGTGCGCACCATTCAGGACAACCGCGAGAGCCTGACCAGCGGCGCGCTGACCACCGCCACCGCCATCGGCCACATTCTCACCGGTGCCTTCCTGATCCTGTTCATTCTCATCTTCTTCCTCTACGGCGGAGATCAGATCTGGAACTTCGTCACCCGGATCATCCCCACCGCGCACCGAGAAAAGGTCCGCACCGCCGGTGAACTGGGCTTCGGAACGCTGGTCGGGTTCGTGCGTGCCACCGTCGCGGTGGCCGCCGTCGACGCGATCGGTATAGGAGCAGGGCTGGCGATTCTGCATGTGCCGTTGGCCTTGCCGCTGGCCTCGCTGGTGTTCATCAGCGCGTTCATCCCGATCATCGGCGCGTTCTTCGCCGGGTTCGTCGCCGTGTTCATCGCCCTGGTCACCAAGGGCCCGGTGACCGCGCTGATCGTGCTCGGCATCATCATCGCGGTGATGCAGCTGGAAGGCCATGTGCTGCAACCGCTGCTGCTCGGGCGGGCCGTGAGTATCCATCCGCTGGCCGTGGTGCTGGCCATCACCGCGGGCTTGGTCGTCGGCGGAATCGCGGGGGCACTGCTCGCCGTGCCGCTGATCGCGGTGGGCAACACGGCGATTCGCTATCTGCTCGCCGACAGTCCGGAGGAGGCCTTCGGCGAGCTGGTCGCCACCGAGGAGCGAAAACGGTTCAGCGCCGAACCCGACAAACCGGAGCCGCCGGGCCGCTTCGATGTGGCGAAGCGGCTGCGCATGGAAGAAGCCGAGTCCGGCGATGCGGACTCACACCGCTGAGCTGAGCTCGGCCGACGCCGCGACCGCGCCGCTGTGGCGGGCGGCGCAGGCGTTTCGGCTGGTCACGCTGCTGTACGCGATCGGTCAGCAGATCGCGTCGGTGTCGTATTACGAGCATCCGCGACTGAGCTGGATGCTGATCGCGGTGATGGCGATCTGGTCGGGCAGTTCGGCGCTGCTGCTGTCGCAGTGGTACTTCCCCGAGGCGACCGGGAAGATCCGCGGCTGGGTGGTGTTCGGCGACCAGGTGGTGACGATCGCGCTGATCGCCTCGACTCGGCTTGTCGCGGACTACGATTGGTACCACGGACATCAGACCCTGCCGACGACGTTGTGGATCGCGAACTCGGTGATCTCGATGGCCATTCTGCGCGGACCTGTCGCGGGTGTTGTCGCCGGACTTGCCATGTCGGCCGTCGTGGTGACCGTGCGCGATCAGTGGGGACAGGATGTCTGGGGCGACGCGACCGCACCGGTACTCGTTTCGGTCGGGTTGGCGCTCGGGTTGGCCGCCAATACCGCTCGACGGGCGCAGGGGCAGCTCGAACGGGCTTTGCGGATCACGGCGGCGGCGCAGGAGCGGGAGCGGTTGGCTCGCGAGGTGCACGACGGGGTGTTGCAGGTGCTGGCGTTCATCAAACGCCGTGGAAGCGAGATAGGCGGGCCCGCACAGGAACTCGCGCAGCGAGCCGGAGAGCAGGAGGTGGCGTTGCGGGTGCTGCTGTCCGAGCAGGCGGAGCTGCCAGATCCGGGGTCGGGCGACGTGGATCTGCGGCCACTGCTGACCGCGCACGCCACGCCGAAGATATCGGTGGCCACGCCGGGCGATCCGGTGCTGGTCGGACGGATGGTCGCCCAGGAGATCGCGGCGGCGGTGAACACCGCGCTGTCGAATGTCTCGTTGCACGCCGGCGCCGACGCGAAAGCCTATGTGCTGCTCGAAGACACCGGTGACGGCTTGGTGGTGAGCGTGCGCGACGACGGTGTGGGGATCGCGACGGGACGGCTGGAAGCGGCCGAAGCCGAAGGGCGGATGGGGGTTTCGCGGTCGATCGTCGGCCGGATCGAGGCGCTGGGCGGCAGTGCCGAGTTGTTGACCGAGGGCGCGGACCTCGGTACCGAGTGGGAATTCCGGATTCCGCGCCATCCGGCGCGCTGAGAAGAGGAGCTGGGCGATGCCGGTGATCACGGTGATGGTGGTCGACGACCATCCGATGTGGCGTGAGGGTGTTTCGCGCGATCTCGCCGAAGCCGGTTTCGAGGTACTGGCCACCGCGGACGGCGTCGGCACGGCCTCCCGCCGGGCCGCGGCCGTACAGCCGGACGTGGTGTTGATGGATATGCAGCTCACCGACGGGAACGGGGCCGCGGCCACCGCCGAAGTGCTGCGGGTGTCGCCGCACAGCCGGGTGCTGGTGCTGTCGGCCTCGGCCGAGCGCGACGATGTGCTCGACGCGATCAAGGCCGGGGCCAGCGGATATCTGGTGAAGAGCGCGTCCGCCGCCGAGCTGATCGACGCTGTGACGGCCACTGCCGCTGGTCAGCCGGTGTTCACGCCCGGGCTGGCCGGGTTGGTGCTCGGCGAGTATCGGCGGATGGCGACCGCACCGGCGGCCGCCGATCAGCCGCATCGGCCGTCGTTGACCGAGCGGGAGACCGAAGTTCTGCGGATGGTGGCCAAGGGGTTGTCGGCCAAGCAGATCGCTACTCGATTGAATCTCTCGCACCGGACCGTGGAGAACCACGTGCAGGCGACGTTGCGCAAGTTGCAGCTGGCGAATCGGGTCGAACTCACCCGCTACGCGATCGAGCAGGGGCTCGAGTAGTCGCAGTGATTAGGGGTTTGCCCTGATGTGCTCGGTAGGGGTGTCTGGCTACCCTCGATGACATGGGCGGTCCTGAATCCCTCTTCGTACCCGGTGCCGCGACGGCTGGTCCCGTCGGTGACCGTGAGCTGCGTGTTTCCGATGCCGAACGTGAGCATGTCGGTCAGCTGCTGCAGCGTGCCGTCGGGCTCGGCATGTTGTCGCTCGGGGAGTTCACCGAGCGGATGGACACCGCGCTGGCCGCCAAGACCCGCGGTGAACTCAACGCCGTGCTGGTCGACCTGCCCGGTATGCGGGTGGCGGGCACACCGCAGCCCGCCGCGATGCCGCGCCCACGACACATCCCGGTTCCGGCCGGTGGATCGAATCCGAGCGCGATCCGCAGCCGGTTGTCGGGGGTGCATCGACGCGGGCCGTGGCAGGTGCCGCCGGTGCTGCACCTCAACAACCTGATGTCCGGGGTGACCTTGGACTTCACCGAGGCGGTGATGCAGACGCAGATCGTGGAGATTCAGGTCGACGACTACTGCACGAGCCTCACATTGCTCGTCCCAGCGGCGGCCACCGTCGACCTCAACGGTCTCGATCTGGTGGGGTCCTCGGCCAACAACAAGGTGCGTACGGGGCCGCCGATCGGACCTCTGCACCTTGTCGTGCACGGACGTATCCGGTTCGGGTCGGTGACGGCGAAGTATCCGTTGATGGTGCAGTGGCGACGGTTTCTGGGGTCATGATCCCGAGTAGTCGGGGAGACATCGAGGGCTACCCGGGCTGATTCGGGTAGGAACCGGGGACTGACGGGGGTTTCTACTCATGTTCGGCGGGTGTCGGGCGCCGACGATGGGGATATGAGTACCGCTATTGATCCCGCGCTCGTAGCGCGGCTCTCGGGGGAGTTCACCGCGCTGGGCGCCAGGATGGGTCAGCTGGGGGGCGATCTGGATGTGCTTTCCGCGCAGTTGCGGGCCGAAGAAGCGCTGCGCGAGGGCGAGGTGGTGCCCTCGACGTCGAGTGCGGCTGTTGCGGGGCCTGCGGCTGTTGCGGGGTCGCCTGCTGTGGGGCCTGCGCCCGTCGCGAGCCCGCCGACTGTTGCGGGCTTCGGGCCTGGTCACGGCGGTCCGCCTCGGGGCGCTGACCTCGGTCAGGCGGGGTGGGCAGGTGTTGGCCACACAGCGACCTACGCGCCGGCGCAGGGAGCGGCTGTGCCCGTGGGCGCGGGGCAGGGGCGTCAGGTTGGGCACGGGTGGGGGCAGGGAACTTATCCGGCTGGTCGACCCTTCGCGCCGATGCCGATGCCGATGCCGATGCAGATGCGTGGGCCGGGGCGCGAGGCTCGGGTGCCGTGGTGGCAGCGGGAAGGGGTGATTTCCCGGGTGCTGGCGGTGGCCGGGGTCGGCGTGACCTTGGTCGGCGTGCTGATGCTGTTGGTGTTGGCCGCACAGGCGGGGTTCTTCGGCCCGATAGCGAGAGTCGTTGCTGGGGCAGGTCTTTCGGTGGTACTCGTCGGCCTCGGGTGGCGGGTTTTCGGTCGGCCCGGCGGCCGGGTCGGCGCAATCGCGTTGGTGGCCACCGGTATCGCCGGGATGTATCTGGATGTCGTTGCGGTGACGGGGTATTACCGATGGGTCCCTGGCGGGGTGGGGCTCGCGGTGGCGCTGGTGGTGGCGTTGATCGGGGTGGGAATCGCGGTGCGGTGGCAGTCGCAGCCGCTGGCCGTCGGGGTGGTGGTGGGGGCCGCGGTGCTGTCACCCGCGTTGACCACCGAGTTGATGTTGCTCGGGTTCCTGGTGGTGTTGCAGGCGGCCGGGGTGCCGGTGCAGATGCGCAGGGATTGGCCGGTGCTCCACGTGGCGCGCACTGTGCCGGTGGTGCTCGCCGTGCTGGGGATGGTGGCGTTCAGCGGGATCGAAGGGGTGATCTCCGGCTCGGAGGCGCAGCAGCGGCAGGGTCTGCTGGTCGCCGCGATCGCCTGTGCGGTGGTCGGTCTGGTCGGCGCGCTGCTCACGGTGCGGCGCAGGCACGATGACATCACCGCGAGCATCACGATCGCGCTGACCGCCCTTCCGGTGCTCGCCGTCGCCGTACTGTTCGACCGAATGGTGAGCGCCTCGATCACCGCGGCTCTGGCCGCTGTCCTGCTCGGCCTCGCGGCCACCGCGGTGATTCCGCGCCTGACGGGAGTGGTCCCCGCCGCGACGCCTCCCCGCCCCGCGAATGCTCCTGATGCCGAGGATGTTCGGCCTGTCGCAGTGTTGCGGATCGCGCGGCACACGGCACTGGTGGCGGGTCTGACCGGTGCCGTAGCTCTGTCGCAGACCTGCGTGGCGGCGACGAGCGGTCACCCTCGACTGCTACCGACCATGCTGTTCGCGGCCGGTCTGGGGTTTCTCGCGGTGGCCGCCGTCAGTCGCACCCGGGTGGCCGCCGGGCTCGGTATCGCGTTCGCGTTGCTCGGTGGGCTGGTGATGCTGGCGACAGCTACGCCGGAAACACTTGCGCTGCAGGGGCTCGCGGAGCGGGAACTCGATGTCGCGACTGCCGTGGCGGCCGTGGTCGGGTTGGGCGTGGCGGCGATGGTGGCGTGGACCGTGCCACGGTTGCCGCGGTGCGACGATCCGGCGCTCGTCACCGGGGTGTGGATCGCGGTGAGTATCGCGGGGCTGTACTACGTGCTGGTCGCCGCGGTGTCCCTCGGCGTATCTCTGGGCGGTGCCGATGGTTTCATCGTCGGGCACAGCCTCGCGACCATCGTGTGGATGGTGGTGGCCACCGGCTCGCTGTTCTACGGTTTGCGTCGTCTCGCCAGTTCGCCCGCCGTGGCGAAAGTCTGCCTGGTGTCCGGCCTGCTGGTCGCCGCGGCCGCACTGGCGAAACTGTTCCTGTTCGATCTGGCGACACTGTCCGGCCTGGTCCGCGTCACCGCGTTCCTGGCCGTCGGAATCCTGTTGCTACTCACCGGAACCCGCTACGCACGTGCCTTCGCCGAGGCCGCACCACCGCGCCAGGTCTCCTAGAGACAACGAACCGGCGGGGCTCGAAAGCCCCGCCGGTCGCGTGTCAGCACTGCGAACGTCAGTCGTCTTCGCGTCGGCGCAGCAGTTCGTTCACGCTCACCGTCCGGCCCTCGTTGCCGTGGTGGCGACCCTCGTCCGCGGCCGTACCGCGGCGCGACGAGCGCAGCTGAGCCATCCAGTTCTCGATCTCGTTGCGCGTATCGGCGGGGGATTCCGCTGCGGTGGCATCGGTTTCGGCGGCAGGAGTATCCAGGGACGCATCGTCGGAAGGCTCCGCAGGCGATGCGGGCGGCGTCGGAACAGCGGTGAATCCGGAAGGCGCCTGCCACTGACCGGGGGTGCCGATCTGGTCGGTCGCCGGTGCCTCGCCGGCCGGTTCCCCACTGGCGGCCGATGTTTCGCCGGTTGCCGAATCCGGCTGCCGGGGTGAAGGAGCGGTCTCGGGTCGGACCTCGGTGAATCCGGGCGGCGCGATCTGCGGGCGCACCACGTCTGCCGGTCGAGCCGAAGTCGGCCGGTCACCGGAGGAATCGACGACGGGACGATCACGGTTCGCCTCGTCGGCCGAGGACGGGGTGACCGGCGAGAAGCGAGGTCCGCTGTCCTGGTCGGACGAGGTGAAACCGCGTGGTGTGCCGGGGCCGGTCATGCCGTTGTTCCACGGGGAGCTCGGCTGCGGTTCCACGGGTACCGCGGTGCCGAAGATGCCCTGCGGCGGGATCGGCGACTCGGGTTCCGTTTCCGCGCGAGCCGGACTGCCCTGGTGAGACTCGGCGCGATGCGAGCCGGGCGCCGCTGTGAAGTCAGGGCTCGCTGTATCGACCTCATACGGGCGCGAATCCGTCTCGCGCACAGGGGGATCGGCCTGCTCCGTCGGACGGCTCTGTTCGGTCGGACGGCTCGGCTCGGTCGGACGGCTCGGTGCGAATGGACGGCTCTGTTCGAACGGACGACTCTGCTCTGACGGACGGCTCGGCTCCGCCGGAGGGGCCGCATCGACCGGATCGGGCGCGGGGGAGTCGGGCGTGACCGGCCTGAGGTTCGACGCGGTCACCGGGCTGAACCCGTTGAAAGTTCCGCTCGACGGAGTCTCGCTCGCAGGCGCGGGGGGCGTCGCGTTCGGGGGCGTGTTCACGATCCTCGGCGCCTGCGGCGGGACGATCCCACGCGGCGGCGGTGTCGCCGTGTTCGGCCTGGCCGGGGGCACAATGCTGGGTCGCGGCGGCGAATCGGCAGGGGGGGTGCCGAATCCGGCGCTGTCGCCGGTCTCGTCGGGGGTCGACACCCGGGGCACCGGCGGAGTCTCGCCGATCACGCCGGAGGTGTTGTAGCCCGAAGGCGGCTGTACGCGTTCGGAGCCACGCGGCGGAACCCCGGTGACGATGCCGGGCAGATCGAGGCCGGACCCGGTGTCGACCGGTCCGGGTCGCGAGATCGACGGGCCGGTGGGGGTTTCGGCGGTGCCGTTCGTGCGTCCGCGCCCGTTGGTCGAGCGAGCGGCGCCACCGGGGCCGGTTCGGGGATCGCCGAGATCGGCGAGGGGGATGGGGGGTGTGCCGAAGCTCGGCCCCGAGTAGCCACGGTCTTCGTCCTCGGCGGTATCCGTGGTCGAATCATCAGGTCCCTGAACGGGATTCGGCGTATTCGGCTGCACGATCGGGAGCACCTGGGTCGGCTCGCCGGACACGTACTTCGGCAGGTCCGAACCGGAGTCCTCCTGCTTCGCAGGCTCTTCCCGATCGGCGTTCACGGGTGTACCCGGCTTGACGACCGGCAACTCCCGCGTCGGCTCACCCGAGGACAGCATCGAGGCGCGCGGGCGCGTCGGATCGGGTGACATCGGCTGGCGCGGGCGACTGGGCTCGGCGGGTTCGGCGTCGGTGATCTTGTCGATGCGCTGGGTCGGGGCCTCGGCCTCGATCTCGGCGACCGTGCGCGGCCTGCGCGGGGTGCGGGCCAGCTTGGAATCGGGGACCACCGTCATCTGCATGGTCGGCGGGTCGGTGATCGGGGTGGTCTTCACCAGGTCGACCACGCCACCGTGTTCCGGGCGCTCGTCGTCGAGGATGGGTTCGCCGAGGCCGATCTTCTCCTGGATGCGCTTCATCCACTTCGGCGCCCACCAGCAATCGTCGCCGAGCAGCTTCATGATCGCCGGGACGAGCAGCATGCGCAGAATGGTGGCGTCGATGAACAGCGCCGCGATCATGCCGTAGGCGATGTACTGCATCATCACCATGTCGGAGAACGCGAACGCGCCGGTCACCACCAGCAGAATCAGTGCGGCAGCGGTGATGATCCTGCCGGTTTGGGCGGTGCCGATCCGCACGGCTTCGGTGGTCGACGCGCCTTGGGCGCGTGCCTCCACCATGCGGGAGAGCAGGAAGACCTCATAGTCGGTCGACAAGCCGTAGATGATCGCGATGATCAGCATCAAGACCGGTGCGCTGATCGGCTGTGGCGTGAAGTTCAGTACCCCGGCGCCGTGGCCGTCGACGAAGATCCACGTGAGGATGCCGAGGGTCGCGCCGAGACCCAGCGCGCTCATCAACGCGGCCTTGATCGGCAGCACCAGCGAACCGAACGTGAGGAACATCAGCACGGTGGTGGTGACCAGCACGAGCAAGATCATCCACGGCATCAATTCCAGCAGCGTGTCGATGCTGTCGGCCATGAGCGCGGGCTGACCGGTGACGTACATCGTGACGCCGTCGGGTATTTCGATCGAGCGGAGATAGTCGATCGTCGGTTCGGCGCCGCCGGTGGGATCGACCAGGGTCGCCGAGGTGCGGAACACCTCGGGGTTGGTCGGCGACTTGACCGGCACCTCGAACGGACCGACCAGCCCGGGAGCCTGGTTGGCTTCCTTCCAGACCTTGCCGATCGCGTTGGTGTTGTCCGAGACGAAGACCAGCTGGATCGGGTCGGTCTTCTTCTGCGGGAAGACTTCGTAGAAGTGCTCGAGCGAGGACCGGGTCGTATTGTCCGGCGGGAGGTACTTCTCGTTGATGCCGCCGAACGCCAGGTCCTTGACCGGGATGATCAGCAACAGCAGACCGACGGTGATCGGAATAGCGATCTTGAGCGGGTGCTTCATGACCCAGCGGGTCGTGTTGCCCCAGAAGCCGTTCTCGATCTGCTCGGCGGTCTTGGTCTTGCGGAACCGCTTGAGACCGAGCGCGTCGACGCGGGGGCCGAGGATGCCCAGCATCGCGGGCAGGATCGTGATGGCGGTCAGTGCCGCCAGTGAGACGGCAGCGATGGTGCCGTACGCGACCGACCGCAGGAAGCCCTGCGGGAAGATCAGGATGCCGCCGAGGCTGGCGATGATCATCGTCGCGGAGAAGACAACTGTTCGTCCGGCGGTCATCACCGAGCGCCGCACAGCGGCGGGCGTGCTGTACCCCTCGGCCAGTTCCTCGCGGAAACGGCTGACTATGAACAGGCCGTAGTCGATCGCGAGACCGAGCCCGATCATCGAGACGACGCCGGTGACGAAGATGTTGACCTCGGTGAAATTGGTCAGCACCGTCACGATGCCGGTGGCACCGATGATCGTCAGACCACCGATGATCAGCGGCAGCGCGGCGGCGACGATGCCACCGAAGATGAAGAACAGCAGGATCGCCACCGCGGGGAAGGCCAGCACTTCCATCCGCTTGGAGTCGTGGTCGAGGGTGTCGGTCAGCGTGACCGCGATGGGCTGCAAGCCCGAGACCTCGACGTCGACGCCCGGGATGTAGAAGACGTCTTGCACGGCACGGTAATTGGCCATCATGACCGTGTCGTTGTCACCGGCGATGGCGATCGAGGCGAACGCGTGTTTCTTGTCCTTCGACCCGAACGCCGACGGCACAGCGGGCGCGTCGCCCACCTTCCAATAGGTGCCGTTGATCTTGCCGATCTGATCGGGATGTTCGGCGACAACCCCGGTCAGGCTGGCGACGATCTTCTGCTGGAACTCCGGGTCATCGATCGTTTTGCCCTCGGGGGCGTTGTACATGACGATCACGTCGGCGTTGTGGTCGCGCCCGTATGACCCGTCGGCGATCTCCGCGCCCTTCACCGACTCCGAGCCCGGATCGAACCAGCCGCTCTGAGTCAGGCGGGGGCCGAGCCCCATGCCGTAGGCGCCCAACGCCAACATCGCCGCACCGACGACAACGATGACGACGAAGCGGAACCGGTAGACCAGATCGCCCC